>CAYUEH010000027.1:1966-19962 GCA_964442465.1 uncultured Laspinema sp.
TGGGTTTGCCCTAATTTTTCCTCAGTTTCATGCAGTTGAGACTGGGTTTGCCCTAATTTTTCCTCAGTTTCATGCAGTTGAGCCTGTGACTGTTCTAACACTTCCTCAGTTTCATGCAGTTGAGACTGGGTTTGCCTCAATTCCTCCTGATTTTGGTGCAGTTGGGACTGGGTTTGCCCTAATTTTTCCTGCAACTTTTGATTTTCTCCCTGAAGATTGCCAACCTTTACCCAATCTTGAAATGCCCAAATTTTGTAGGGAGAAGACTTCAGTTGTTCTTGCCAGGAAGTATCGGGTGTGTCTGTTAGTTGCCAAGCTCGCGCTTCTAGTTCTTGATAAAGAGCGATCGCCTCCGGGTAATAATGGTTAATTAGGCTGGCTCGATGACTATTCACCGCTTGCGTCTGCAAAAGGGAGGCATCATAAATATCCGATGCAGGCAACCCTAAATTAACCTGAAACTTTTGATTGATGGTTTGAGTATAGAGGGCTGGATTTTTAACAATACTCTCCAGATTCGCTAAAAGACAACGCTGAGAAAATTTATTGGAAAAATTTAAAACTTTTTGATTGTATTGCAGCCAAATCTTTACTGCCAAATCTGGCTGGCTTTGAAAAAGTTCGTAATAAGTCCGGCGATACATTGAATCGACAACTTCCCAAGGAGCGCGATAAATCAGCAGAAATTTCGCATCAGGAAGCAATTCCGCCCAAAACTCTAAAAACAGGGTCGTTCTTGGCTCCTTCCAACCCCAGATGGCGCTAATCGAGTTTCGGCTAATAATTTCTTTTGCTTCTTCTATAAAACGGTCTTCTACATCAATATTTTCCTGTAAAGTCCAGCCATCTTCATGGATTCCTTGGGATTTCAAAACTCTTTTATGAAAGTCATAAAAATCATTATTTTCAAAATATCCTTTAATATTGCCTTCATTTGGCTGCATCAACCGTCGTCCGATATGCAAACCGGCACTTTGCAGCAAAGAAGCAGTTAAAGAACTACCAGAGCGGTGCATACTGGCTATAATGAATGCTTTTGAACTTTCTATTTTGTGTTTTTCCATATTAGTTAACTGTGGCTTTAACTTAAAATAAAGTAACTGTCAACCGTTGCCACTCCTGAGAGTAGGTGAGGGAGCAGGCATCGAGTTCCCGTCCATATTCCCTAGAATACTTTTGGAAATACTCAATCCAGGTTAGCACAGTTTCCGTGGGAGAATAAGGAGTCATGGATAAAGATTTTTCCAAATAATTAGCCATTTGCGCCATATAACCTGTAACATATAAACGCCATGCACTCCAGACTAAATTATTGTAACGAGCCTGACACTCTAAGTGACGAATTCGATCGGGTAAATTGGGTCGAGCAAACACTCTATCCAGCACCGCCTGACATTCAGCAGTTTGTAACGGTGTATTGCGCGAAGCATTGGCCTCATGCTGACGATAGCATACCGTAGTTTGTCGCACCCAAGCGGCTTCGCACCCCATCAGCGCCAACCGCAACACCAAATCCACGTCGGGAGCCTGATGATAGCGACAATTGAAGCCTCCGGCAAATTCCAACCAGTCTCGACGAAACAGCATCGCTCCGAGAAACACGGGTTTCCAGAGGAGCCAAGCGGGTAACTCCAATTCGGGTATGCCATGCCACGATTCTATATCGGAAATGGCTTCGCCTTGGGGGTTGACAATTCGCCAACCACTATGGACAATCCCGATTATAGATGAGGGGGTGTCAAAACCAGCCATTTGTAGCGCTAATTTATCAGGCAAAAACCAGTCATCTTGATCCAAAAAAGCAATAAATTCGCCTTTTGCTGCCAAAATACCGCGATTTCGCGCCGCTGCAACTCCTTGATTTTTTTGAGAAAAATAGCGCAATTTATCGCCATATTGTTGCCAGACTTGGCGAGTGTTGTCGGTGGAACCATCATCGATAATAATTAACTCCCAATTCCGGTAGGTTTGGGTGAGAACGCTTTCTATGGCTTGCTGGATGTAAGCTTCTCCGTTATAAGCTGGGATGATTACGCTGACTTGTGGGTTTTGGGTTGCTGTCATCGGCATCTTACTAAAATTTGTGGAATGAATTTTACTCTAAAAACGCTTTGATTTGGGAGAGTCGGGAACGCGATCGCTCTAGCTCTAATTTAATAATTTGCAGTCGAGCTGCTCTTTTAGAGACTTCCTGGAGCTTTTTTTCTTCGCATTCGGCAATTTCGACCAGTTCTGAATACAACTTTCTCGCTCTGGGGTCTTGAATTTCTTCCCCACAACGATGATGGCGCAGTTCTGGGTCGAAAAAGTCTTCTCGCTCGATATTGAGAGAAAGCGATCGCCCCAAATTTTGCACCGCCGCTCGGTAGCGATTTGCCTCCCAATCAAAATTGATAATCGGAAACGGACAGAGGTGGTACAAAGAAATTAACTGGCAATTGTAGCGAAACCATAACTCCTGCCAATCTCGCCCAGGTAAGACAATGTTTTCTCTATCTTTAAGAGAATAAATCACATCGTAGGGATGTCGAAAGGTTCCTACCAAGAGCGTGTCTGGCTGAAACCAAGCAGATAGACAAAACAGCATTCGCGGATCTTTTATTCCCCAAAGTTTTCCTACGTCGAGGTTCTGCTTAAATTGTTCGATCCGTTCCTTCAGGGGAGGCGGAACCCACTGCACTTCCTCCGGTTCGTACCAATAACCGCCGTTTGCCAATAACAGATCGTTGTTAATTTGCATAGCAACTTCACTTTCTCGATTTCCTTTTTGATTAAATTGACTACTGGTATAAACTTCTCCTAAATGCAAACCATATTGTTCGAGCATTCCCGTTAAACAAGAAGTTCCGCTCCGGTGCATTCCTAAAATAAACACACCTTTCCCACAAGTAAACTCTGTTTTTGGTTGCCCAGTGTTTTCCAGAGATTGGCTATATTTTTGCCAATCCCGATTGATTAAAGCTAAATTCATATTCTGCTGCTTGACCCTCACCGTGGGAATCGGTAAAGTTTCAATCGCATCGTATGGGCAGTCTATCAGCCCCGTGATTAGCTCATCTAAGTTTGTAAAAGCGTCTCCTCGTAAATTTTTCCAGACGGCTTCGTTCTGTGCTCGAGCTGTAGATGTAATGAATGCCGGAGGCCGACTACCAGCACCATGATGGTAAATTAAATTGCCGTATATTCCCCCTATCAAAAAATGGTAATTATTGACATTGCTGCGGCGCAGACCGACTAAAGATGCGTTTCGTTTTAACCATTCACAATTTGCGTAATAGCTAAAGTCCCGACCTGGCTTTTGGCCATCTGCAAACCGGATGCCCAGGTTATAGTAATCCTGCTTTCTCATGCAAAGGCAGCTAACATGGACGAAGGGTTCAAATCGGCTGACAAATTCGTCACGATACACCCCGACAGCAGTAGCTCCGGTTTCGATAAAACTTGTCAGTATTTCTAGCCAACGATCGCGAATAGGAAAGGCATCCGAATCTAGGGTTACAAAATACTCAATTTCCTTGTCTAAGCGCTCGATGAGAAAATCCAAACCCGCTGAGTGCTGTTCGGCTCCCCTTTTCTCTGTTCGATAAGAAAATACTTTAACTTTTGGGTAGGTCGCAGCAATGTATCGCCCCTCTGCTTCACTGTCTCCATTAGCAATATAGATTTGATAGTCAGACGAGCGAGAATGCCGCTCGATTTGCGGCAAGCACAGATCGAGCCAGCGGATCTTGTGTCCGGGAGCGCTAGCATTCACAATCAAAATAGCAGTTTTGGACAAATCAGCCTCCTGATGATGAGTTTAAGTTGGTGCGAATAAGAGCGAGCCAATCACGCGATTTTTTTAATTGAGAATGAATGTTTTGTAAGCATTCTGGAAATTCTAGCAACTCTGGAACCGAGTTGGAGGGCAGGTAAAAACTCAATTTATTTTCCCTGTTGTCTTGTTGCTGAAACTCGGCAGTAATCCCGTAGCCAAACTTTCTGAGTGCTGTTCCTCCCACCTGATGCAAAAGTTCTAAAGTAGGCATATCTTCATTGTGCCACCGTCCGATACTATCAGGAGGAGAAACTTCATCCTTGGTAATTGCTTCAGCATTACCTTGAAGACCGAAAAACTCAAAAATCTGAAAAATAGTTGCTATGGGAGCCGTACATAAATCCTCAAAGCGAATCCGCAGATATTGACCGGGCATATTTTTCTCTCCATATTCTGCCACCCAAAGATTGATGCGAGTCCACAAGGCGATCGATTGGACGGGGCTAGACCATTGCTCCTGCTCCGTGGCAGACAAAAACAGGCTGCCATGTTTGCGAAGTTGATTTTGATTTTTTGAATAAGCCATATCTCGCCCGTCCCGAATTATATGCAGGAACTTCATCCGGGGGAACAGACCATGAAAAAATGGCAATAAATACATATGACGACCATTTTTCCATCCCCACGGCTGGGGTTTTTCCGCCTGGAAGTTTTCTAAATATTTGCTCAAACGAACTTCAAAATCATAAATCATTTCTCTTTCGATCTCCCTTGAGTCACTAAAGCAAGTTCGAGAAATAAAAAGGTTGATCCAATCGTTGAGGTAACTCTCAAAATACATCGCGTCTTCACACCTATTCAAATTCGTACCAACATACATCCCGCCAGAACGCAAAATCCTCGTCACCACGCGAGTACCAGAACCGCCCGTAGCGCCCACCAAATTTGGCCCCAAGGGGGGGAGTTTTAGTTGCAATGGCTTGGTCATTAGATTTCGGATTGAACTTGGGATTGTTTAATTCGCTCTAAAATTCGGTAACGAAGTTCGGCAGAAATTTTTATCATATCCGAGCGACCAGCCAAGTTCGTCGTTTCTTGGGGGTCATTTTCGAGGTCAAACAGGAGATAGACCCTGCCTTGTTGGTTGATGGCGACTTTCCAACGCCCCTGGAGTAGCATTACCTCTTGTTTAATTTCCGAAAGCGCATCTTCCCGATGTAATTGATTCGTATCTCTCAAAACCGGCACGAGGGATTTGCCAAATTGCGGGTAGTCTAAGGTTCCCCCAGCCAATGCTACTAGGGTAGGCCCCACATCCAGCAATTCTACTGGGTGGGGATAAACAGCACCAGCAAAGCTTTCCAAGGTTTCTGGGGTGCGAATCAACAGGGGAACTTGCACCGATCCCTTCATAAAGTTGCTTTTGTAGGTCAAACCGCAGTCCCCATTCATCTCCCCATGATCGGAAATATAAACAATAATTGTATTTTCCAACTCTCCCCGTCTTTGGATAACCCCGAGTATTTTACCAATTTGGTCGTCGATCAAAGTCACATTGCCTGCGTAATTCCCACGCATTTGAGGCGGATCGGACTCGTCCAAAACCACTCGCGGATTGGCAATTTGTTCGTCGAACCAACCCGTGGGCCGGTTTGGTTCCATAGTGGGAATCGGTGCGGGGACGGGCATATCAGCAGGATCGTACAGGGTGGCGTAAGGCTCTGGCGCGTCCCAAGGTTTGTGAGGACCGGGGAAACTCACCCAGCAAAACCAAGGCTCCTCGCCACTATAGCTTTCTAAATAGTGGCAGGCTTGGCGAGCGACCCAGACATCGTAGTAGTAGTATGAGCCTAAAGGGGAGGGACGGACTATTTGTGGGCAGAAGCGAAAGCGTTCGGCAAAGTCATCTTTGTAGGCTTGCCACAGACCTGCCGCTTCCCATTCATCGGTCATCTGGCTGCGGATAGAAGTGTTATTTCTGGGGCCTGATACTTCGATCGCCTCGTCAAAACCGTAGGCGTCCAGGAGTGGAAGGCCATCGCGCAGGTCGCTTTTTTGCGAGTGCCAGTGAGTCTTGCCAAAGAGTGCCGTGCGATAGCCTTGGGCACGAATGACCTGCATCCAGGTGCGGCTATCCGGCGATAAGGTGTAGTTGCAGTTATCCCAGATGCCCGTATTGTGAGGATACCAGCCCGTCGCCAGACTGAGGCGGGTGGGGATGCAGACTGGGGAGGTGGTAATGCAGTTACTAAAGCGGATGCCTTCTGCCGCAAGGCGATCGAGGTTCGGCGTGCGAACCCAACCGCCGCTACAACCCATCGCATCCTCCCGATGTTGGTCGCTCATCAGCAGTAGGATGTTGGGTTTTTTGCGTTTGGGTTCAGGCGAGTTGGGAATTTCCAGCCTTTGCCAGGGGGCAATTTCCGTGCGAATTTGCTCTGGCGATACTTGGGATAGGACAGCTAATTTCTGACAAAGTTCTTGTTTGGCTTGGATGGGGTCGGGGTTATTGACGGGCTCGCTGCCAGAATCCCAATGATCGGTATCCCAATTAAATTCCCTACCTAGATATTGTTCTAACTGGCGGTTATGAGGTCGAAAATACTCTGAAAGGGCGGCTTTAATCCTTTTGTCTATTTGACCGTAGTTGCCAGCCTTATATCGGCGGTATTCCGGTAGTTCATACTCGGGCAATTCCAAAAATTTAAAGACCTGACGAACAATGGCTGCTGGATGGGCAAATAAGTCTTCGCTCTTTAAAATTAAAAATTGCTCTTGAGGAAACCAATCGAACCAGCGTTGCAGTTGTTCTAGGTAGAGTCCGCGACTGAGATAGCTGTACGTTTGATGAGCGATGCTGCGGTAGCTCGGGTCAGATTTGAGTTTAGCCAGTTCCAGGTCAATGCGATCGCTTTCTTTGGCGATCGCCTCTGCTAAGGAAAGATATTCCTTCCTTCGAGTCAGGCTCATGTAATAGTGAGAAATTGCTCGATCTGCCGGATTTCTCAGCAAAACAATGAGTTTCGTTTTGGGAAAAAGGTGATAGAGTCGTCGGGGGACATGAGGATGAAAAATATAGTAAGGACTAGCCTCTCCTGTTATCAAATTCTTGTTGTAATCAATGGCAGGAAATTGTTTTAAATACCAATCCACTCCTTCTTTAAAATAAATATCAAAAAAATGAATTTCTTTTCGTGTTGCTGGGACAATTTGAGGATGTGCTATCAAATGATTATAGAGTGAAGTAGTGCCACATTTTTGAGCGCCGATAATCATGAAGTTGGTGATATTTTTCATCTATCTAGTCTCAAATATTTTGTGATTTATTTTGTAAAGCTTGCTTCAACTGGGGTAGAAATCTTTGAATGGTGAAATCTTCCTCAACTGCATTGCGATCGTGCCTTTCAAAAAAATCCCCTGTATATCGATCAAAGTTAAAAAGAGCCGATCCTCTGCTCCTTTTAGCGATAAACTCTTCTCTAGAACGAATGATATAGTGATTTATCCTGATTTTTTCCCACGAACTCGTTAAGGTTTTGTCGTCTCTTGGCCCCACCTGTGTAAAGGCAATCTTGTTTTCTGTAACTGGTTTGAGATTTCTGCCGATATATAAAAAAATATGAGGGGTTATACAGGCTGGGACGAAACTCGGTTTCACAATAGATTTGACAGTTCGACTTGTTGCACAGCTAGAGTTGGCACGGCTTGTAAAGTTTTCGATTGTCAACCCTTTTGGTTTAGTTTGATGTCCAGAACTGCCAAAGCAACACCAGTTCACCAGCAAACCCGGGTATTCAAGATAATCATCCCGGATGGTTTTTAAGTTGTCTTCATTTGTGGGAAATAAAAATTCATCGATATCGATAAAAGCCATCCATTCCGATTCAGATCCATAATATTCCAGACAGTGGTTATAGGCAAGATTAACCTGTCTCATTGATGTAGGACAATGTTCCATAACCACTTCACCAGACCGAATATAAGGTTGCAATACCTCTACTGTATTATCTGTACTTTCGTTGTTATATAGATAAAATCGTTCTACTCCGACAAGTTTATGAAATTCTATCCATTCTCTCAAATAGGGAGCTTCATTTTTCATGATCGCACCGATGCTCAGATAATGTTTTTTGCGATCGGACGATGGCAGAGTCTTGGGGGCTTCTTTAGTGGTTGAGATAGGTTTCTCTGAGAAACTTGTGGCAGAAGCAGGCCCCCGTTCCGATTGGACTTGCGTCAACCAAGAGCGCGATCGATCTAAATCTGATTTTACTTGTTCTAGGCTTTTGGATAGCATCTTTTTGGACTAATTTCCTTATAGTATTTCAGATGATTATTACTCTAGAGTCTGTCGGATTTGGGACAGTCGGGTACGCGATCGCGCTAAATCAGCTTTAACTTCTTGCAATTGAGAGGAGAAGTATTTCCCTCCTTTCAAACTGGAAATAACTGTAGGTTCTAAGTTTAAATGATTGAGTTCTTCTGATGCTAAATAACCAAACTTTTGCAGCGCAGCGAAACCGATTTGATGGAGTGTTGCTACAGTCTGTGCATCCTGAGTGCGCCAGCGTTCGATGGTTGTAGGAGGGGAAACTTCCTCTTGGGCAATTTTCTGAATATCTCCACTTAAGCCAAAAAAGTCAAAAATTTGTTGGATGGTTGTCACAGGTTCAAAACATAAATCTTCATAGCGAATCCGCAGATATTGACCGGGCATATTTTTCTCCCCATATTCGGCGGTTAGCAAGTGCAATCGGCTCCACAAAGCCATAGACTGTAAAGGTTGACTCCACTGTTGCTCTGCCGATTCTAGCAGGGTGCTACCATGCTTGCGAAGTTGATTTTGATTATGAGAATAAGCCATATCGCGACCATCGCGCAGGATATGTAAAAACTTCATATTGGGAAAATGTTTATGAAAAAACGGTAACAGAAAGATGCTTCTTGGCTCTTTCCATCCCCAGGGCTGAGATTTTTTACTCAAATCTAAATCCCCTAAATGTTTTGCCAAAATAGCTTGGATTTCCTGGAGCATCTCAGTTTCAATTGCCGGTGGCAGGGAAGATGACCTAACTGCCATGAATTTATCGATCCACCGGGTTGAATACTGTCCAAAACCAATGGCATCCTCAGAGCCACTAATCTTAGTTCCCATAAACATACCGCCTCGGCGGACTATCCGCGCCACAACGCGAGTACCAGAACCGCCAGTGCTGCCAATAATATTTGGGCCATACTCACTTAGAAAAGGGTTAGACAGAGTTAACTGCTTCTGCATATCTCCGGTTTCGTATCCTAAATCCCGTAACATTGCACCAGCAATTGCTTCATACTTTGCTCTATCTTCATTACTCATTTCTCGTTTCCAGCGACCAATTCGCGATTGGTCGGGCGACTGAGAAGTCAGACTATGGATAGATAAATATTGCTCCTTTGTTCTTAGACAAGTTCCATCTGGCTTATAGAGAGCATTGAATTCATTAAGGCGACTTTCGGCTGATTGATAGTAATCTTCCATTTGAGAATGGTACGGGAGATTAATAAAGGCACAAATTGCCTGCAACACTTTTGTAGGATTTGTAATCAGTTCTTCATAACGAACTTCCAGATAATGCTGGCAAAATTGGGCTTGTTGACGACCCTCGCGAATTCGCCAAATCCAGTTACTTGCTTGCCCTTCCATATCATCTCCTGCTCCCCAAAACATTCCTTTCATTGATAGCGCTACATCTCTGCCATCGCGAATAATATGGATGAAATGAGCTTCTGGTAAGAGGGTTTGAATGTCGTGTATCCGAAAAACATAAGGGGGAGTTTTATCACCCCATCGGGATTTTCCAAAGCGTTTTGCATACATTTGGTAAAAGCATCTTAATCCAGCAGTAATTGTAAACGGATCGATATTGACTAGATGAGTGAAAAAACTATCTGCTGATAAATGAAAATCAGGCCACCTTGGGTCGGCTGTGAGTTTTTTATAAAATGCTTCTCTCAGATGATGGCGATCGCCTTCTAGTTGAAAGAGTTCAGGAATAAAATGCGTTTCTGGAGGAATTGCTAAATCTGGATGAGCATCAAGCATCAAGCGCAGTAAAGTTGTCCCAGAACGTGGATTTCCCACAATCATTGGCATGGGGGGTAGATTTTTTACATCTTGACTCTCTGATAACTGGTCAGAAAGCTGGCTGTTCGTTTTAATTTGCAAGTATTGGGGTTGAACATTTGCTTGGGAGTTGCCTATCAAAAATTCATGTTTAACCCAAGGCTCTGATTTATCCCAATTATTTCCACTATCATTCAGTCTTTTTAAACGTGCCTTAGCTGGAAACTTGAGCCAATCAAGGGCAAAAGCTGCCCGCTCTAGCATCCAGCCTTTCTGAAGATCGGCTTTAGAGTGAATTCGACTGCTATATTTCTCTATAGCATGAGATTTACTCAAAACGATGTAATGACGTAAAATAAACGATACGGTAAATATTTTTGGGGTTTCAAATTTAACCCGATGTCCGCCACTGCTATGCAAGTCTATATTAGCAGTTTTCTTCCAGGCATTTACCCGCCGTAATGGATGCGGTTCAAAAAAATAGTAGTATCGCATTTCTTTGACATAATCTTTTCCTTCAAAAGATTCATCTTCACTGGTGGGCAGAAAAACAAATTCATCAAAGTTTATGGCGTTGTAGCCTTGACGGTCTGCATCTTCAATCCCTTCTTTGAGGGTTTTGTAAGGACTAGGTGCTTCCCGAATTTCGTCCGCATCGTGGTGGATGAACCAATCAGCATCTATTTCGGCTGCTAATCTCTCTTCGTTCAACAGAATTTTGTCTAATTCAAAGCAGCCATTAAAAGGAAAGTGTTCAATTCTGATAACTCCGCGTCCTAAAAAACTTTGAGCAATTTCTAAGGTGTTGTCCGTGGAACCATTATCAATCAGACAGGTTTCTATTCTCTGGGAGTAAAGGTGTTCCAAGCATCGTGCCAAGTATCGCTCTTCATTTCTAACGGTGAGTAATGCTACGACTTTCATATTTTTCACTCGAATTGATGTTTATATTTTCTAAACAATTGCCAGTATTTTAGTCATTGACGGATAAAGGTATATATTGCATAAGCCATTGTTTCAAATTGTCTTCCCAGATAAAATTAGGTTGCAGAAGAGGATTTTTGGATAGCCTATTGGCACTGAACATTTGATGATAGTGGATATGAACGAGAGGAAGAGAACTATAAAACTTGGCTTGTTGAGGTTCGACATCAATAGCTTGAATATTATAGTTATAGACAGGCTCTAAAATTTGCGCTCGCTCTGTAGCCCCCCAAATTGCTAGAGATAAAGCGGGTTGATCGTCAACCCAACATCTGTCTATTCTCGGAACGAACCCAAGACGAACTCCCCTCTTTAAATTTTCGATCCACCTTCTAAAGATACCTTTTTCGGGGCGCACCACAACTAGACCCCCATTGTAACAGGCTTTAATGATGCACCGATCCACAAAGGTTTCCAGAAATGGAATGCTATCGTAATCTACATCACAAGCTTGGCACATTTTCCGCCAATAATCATCAAAGGGATCGTTAGCTCCTGAAGTAGTATTTCTTTTTCGATTAATGGGACGAACTGCAACGTCAATATAATCGGGTAGCCAAAACTTGCTGGGTTCTCGAAATAATAAAGTATCGCTATCTAACCATACTAAAATTTCATGGCTTTGGTTTTCTTCAATATAGGCACAAGCCAAACTTTTATTAGCCAGTGAAAAAAAATCTAGCTCGGAATTAAGAACCCGATCGATATACTCGACGGAGAGTTGTTCTAAGCGTTGCTTTGTTTGAGGCGATGGAGCGCGTCCAGCCCTGGGAGATACGGCGTATATAGGACATTGGCTAAAACGACCGCCGTAGCGACGGATACTTTCGTATAATAGCAGGGATTGTGCTTCTAAATAACCAGCTTCAATGCAGGTAATAAACGCTAAATCAGGAACGATTTGATGGTTCGTGTTTGGTGTTTTAGGGGAAAGTTGGCTAAATGGTTTTAATCTGGCTTGAATAGAGATTAATAGTTGACGTGATCGCTCCAATTCTACCTTAAATTCTGGCAGTCGAGGTAAAAAACTAGGCTTTTCTGCCTCATCCAGACGCTGGCTCAATTTTGCTGCCAAAACCTGAACATTAGGTTCTTGAGTTATCGTCATGTGATCTCCCGGAATTTCGTGGACGACTAATCCTCCTCCCGCCAGTTCAACCCAACCTCCTTGACGCATGGGATAAGAACCTTGCCCTGTCTCCGTTTGTTCCCCCAAAAAATAATCAATCTGACCGGGGTAAACAGATGTTTTGTACTTACGCATAGCTAGATCGTTGGATTCCCGAACCTTGAGAAATCCTTGCGCCTTGATGGGATTTAATTGGTTAATCATCTCCTGTTCTTCGGAAGAAAGCGGTTCTCCAATTTGAGGACTACCAGCTTCAACAATCGCTAGAATAGATACTTTTTCACCTTTCGTCAGAAGTTGTTGCGCCATTTCCAATGCTACCCGACCTCCAAAGCACCGACCTCCAAGCAAATAAGGCCCGGTAGGTTGGACTGTTTGAATTTCCCGAATGTAATGAGCCGCCATATCTTCAATCTTATTATATGGCTGCTGTTTGCCATTCAAACCAACAGATTGCAATCCATAAAAAGGTCTTTCTGCATCAATATAACGTGCCAAGTTAGCCGCCATTAATATGCTGCCACTGCGGGGATGAACATAGAAAAAAGGACGTTTTTTGCCTTGGGGTTTAATTGCTACGAGAGAACGTTCATTATCTGCCCATTCTGGCTGACTTAAGCAACGGGCAAATTGTGCGATCGTGGGATTCTCCATGAATGCAGACAAGGGCAAGCTTTCCCCAAACATTGCCTCTACACCAGCAATAATTTCTGCTGCTTTTATGGAATTTCCCCCCAACTCAAAGAAATTATCCCTCACTCCGACCTGCTTGACCTCCAGAGTTTTTTGCCAAATCTGCATTAACCGAAATTCATATTCATTCTGAGGAGTGGCAGATGGGGTGGTGCTTGCCTTGTCTAATGTCCAAGTGGCAAGACTATCCAAGCTACCCTCAAAAAATTTTGCCCGACAAGCATGACGCTGAATTTTCCCACTCGAAGTCTTAGGAATGCTCCCTGCTTTGAGCAGTACCACCCCATGTACGGGCAACTCGTGATATTCTGCCACGGCTGTGCGAATGCTGCCGAACAGTTCATCGCCATTTAATTTCTCTCTAAAACAACTCTCAACCTCAGCGGCGATCGCCACCTGTTCCACTCCATCCACTTCCACCGAAAAAGCAGCACAACAACCATGATGCAACCCTGGGTGACTTTTTTCTACCGTCCATTCAATATCCTGGGGATAATAGTTTTGTCCTCGGATAATAATTAAATCTTTTCGACGACCCGTGACAAAGAGTTCGCCATCTTTAATAAATCCTAAGTCACCCGTTCGCAGAAATGGTCCTTCACCTGTATCTGCAAGATAGGCTTGAAAAGTCTCCTGAGTAACATTGGGACGTTGCCAATACCCTTGAGCCACCCCTTGATTCGCTACCCAAATTTCTCCAACTTCACCGGCAGGGCACCGGGTTAACGTTTCAGGACGGACAATTTCCACTTGAGTATTCGGTAACAACCTGCCGGAACCTACTAATCTTTGTCCTGTCGCCGAGGACACAATCCGATTTTGTGCTAACTCTTGGGGAGAAACTTGGCAAAAAACCGGCTTTTCTGTTTTCCCACTGGTAGTAACTAATAACGTGGCTTCGGCCAGTCCGTAGGCTGGGGCAAAACTCTGGGGACGAAACCCACAGGACTTAAAAGTGGCGCAGAACTCATCAATCGCTTTCGGGTTAATCGGTTCTGCCGCATTTCCCGATGCTTGCCAACAGCTTAAATCCAGAGTTTTGCGCTGTTCTGAAGTGATTTTCTCCGCGCAATAAGCATAAGCAAAATTTGGCGCTTGGCTGTGGGTGGCGCGATAATCGGAAATGGCTTGCAACCAGCGAATCGGTCGTTTAATAAATGCGATCGGCGACATTAAATAAGCTGGAGTTCCGTTATATAATGGCTGCAAAATTCCTTCCACCAAACCATAGTCATGGAAATAAGGCATCCAAGTCACGGTGACGCTTTCTGAGTCATACCCACAGGCAAGCTGTTGGTCGGCTAAATGGTGAATTAAGTTGCCATGACTGAGCATGACTCCTTTGGGAGAAGAAGTCGAACCGGAGGTGTATTGAAGATAAGCCAGAGTGCTGCGGTTAATCTCGGTTTCAATCCATTTTTCGGCTAAGGAATCTGCTACCGTGTCGGTAGCATACCAGGATATGCTCAGATCCCCAGCTAATTGAGCGACTGTAGTTTCAATCTGAGACAGAAGTGAAGATTTGGTGAGGATGGCGATCGCTCCAGCATCGTCAATAATAGCTCGCAGTCTTGGCAGCGATCGCTTCAATCTGGATGCTTCCGGTGCGGGTGCGGGAATGGCAATGACTCCAGCATATAGACACCCGAAAAATGCGGCGAGAAAGTCTAATCCTTGGGGATAAATGAGCAGCGCTCTTTCTCCAGGGGAAATGCGACTTTGCAGATGAGAGGCGATCGCTCTAGCTTGACCCTCTAACTGTCGATAGGTTAAGCTATCTTCTGGCGTTTCCCCATTTGCCAGAAAAGTATAGGCGATGCGATCTGGCTGACAGGATACCCGCTCTTTGAGTAAACTAACTAATGTGGTGCGATCGCTCATTTGATCTCCCCATTATTCGGCAATTTTTTCTATCACCAAAGCGCGAACCGCTTTCATCGTTTGATTTCTCCCCTCAATTTTGCTGGGTGCTCAATACTGAGGAATCACCTCAGCCACAGGCAAACTAGGGAAAGGCGGACTGGCTCCACCCTGGACCAATTCCCCCCTGGCAAGACATTAATCGCTAATTGGGTGACATTAAACCGCCACAATTCTTTCAACCTTAATGTTTCATAATTATTAAACCGGGTGCGAGAGGTAATGTCAATCTCAATAACTCAATCTGGGGGCGGATAGAGGGTTAAATCAATTCGCTTTTTCCCCACCCGTTGCCTCACCTGCTTTATTAAAGCAGAAAAAGCCGGTTTGGGTAGCGATCGCCCAAATTAGAATCGGCACCAAGCCATCCCCAGATCGCGAAGCAATCCCCCCAACCCGAGGCAACCCCCACACTTGAAAAACTCCAGGAAAATGCCTTGGGATTGAGGTTCAACAGTTAATGGCCTTACCCCCCCATAAGCGATCCTTTTATCACCGGAGTCTGAAGGCTCTCACCCCGATTCAGTCTAGCTCTGACGCTTTGTTTCACCCCCCTAGCTCAAATGTCTTTAGGATTTTTTATAGTGTAGCCTCAAATGCCACCTTTTTTCATAACTTTCTACTCTCTCAAACAATCGCCCCATCAGGGTTTTCCCTCCGTCGTCACCCTCTGAACCGTTCATCAAAGCGTTAAGATATGATTTGCATGAACGGTAAATCAAGTCTGACCCCTGAATAGGTCCTAATGTCAAAGGCTGCTTCTCCTAAAATTAGTGTGATTATTCCCACTTATAACTGTTCTGGTTACCTTTTTACTGCCGTAGAAAGCGTTTTAAGTCAAAATTATCTCAATACAGAAATAATTGTCATTGATGATGGGTCTACCGACGGCACGCGCGATCGCCTGCAACCCTACTGCGATCGCCTGCGCGTAACCATTCAGGGGGATGGGGAGATGGTGTAAACTGGGGGATATGGAGAAGAGCATAACGCTCTTGCGGCATCAAGATTCCTCGCGCGGACTGGGATAAAGACCCCAGAAAGCGTGAAAAATGTGGTGAGGAATATTGAGCAACGAATTGCCGCCATTGAAGAACGTCTGGGACTCAACGCCTCAAACAGCTCCATCCCTCCGTCCAAACAGCCTCCTCAAGCCCAAGAAAAGAAGCAAGAGAAACTCAGCCGACGTAAGCGCTCAGGCCAAAAAGGACACAAAGGATTTACAAGACACTTATATGATCCGAGTCAGTGTAGCGAGATTATCGACCATCAACCCGAGACCTGCAAGCATTGCCAAGCCCCTCGTAACAGGATAAGACGGACAGCCTTACCGGCATTACTATTGTGGAAATTCCTCCCGTGGCTCCAGTGGTAACGGAACACCGACTTCATGCGCTGACCTGCGGCTGTTGTGGTCAAACCACTCGCGCCCAGTTGTCCGATGGTATAAACTCCAGTGGTTATGGAGAGCGTCTCCAAAGTCTGGTGGCTCTGCTGAGTGGAGCAAGCACGTCTCAGCCACAATCAGGTACAAACCCGGCTGGAGGGACTTGTGGCAAGTACACCTGAGTACGGGAACGGTCAACCGCATCCGTCAACGAGTCAGTCAGAAACTCAGCCAAGTGATGAATGAAGCCAGAAGTTACATCATGAAAAGTGGAACGGCTTACGTTGATGAAACCAGTTGGAGTCAAAACAATGGTGACGGCAATAATCCCGAGAACGCCTCGGCCTGGTTATGGACCTCCGTCAGCGGCCAAGTAGCGGTCTATTAAGTGACCCTCAACCGCGCTCGCTTTACTCGCTGAAGCTTTATTAGGAAAGAGCTACACAGGTCTAGTCGTTAGCGACCGCTATAATGTCTACAATGGATTGGACCTTGAGCAACGACAAGTATGTTGGGCGCACTTAAAGCGCGATTTCAAACGGATGGCTGAACGTAGCGGGGTCTCCAAAGAGATTGGTGAAGCTCTACTGAAACAGACTAAACGCCTGTTCCACTGGTGGCATCGAGTGCGGGATGGAACGTTATCAACAGAGTTGTTCCAAGCTGCTATGGCACGGCTACGTCAAAGCGTTCATCATCTGTTGAGTGAAGCCGCGAGCCTTTGTCATTCGAGCACAGAGCAAACGCCCTTGGCCAAAACCGCACGCACCTGCCTTGCAAATTTTAAAGCTCGAACCGGCCTTGTGGACGTTTTTCGAGGTCGAATCCGTCGAGCCGACGAATAATACAGCCCAGCGCGCTTTCCCCCGGGCGGTCATTTGGCGTGACTTGAGTTATGGCGATTGGTCTCGCGATTAGCAGCGAGTTTGTGGAACGTTTGCTGACGGTGGTCACATCTTTACGGTTGCAGGAACGTCCGGTGTTGGAGTTCTTGATTCAGGTCTTGCATTCTGAGCCGGTCTCTCTCCTCCCTCTACCCCCTGAATAGTTACCCAAAATCGCCACATTTTCCGGGGCTGGTGATAATTTTTCCTCGAAGGTTGCTTGAAAGCGGACAGTAAACTCCTTCTCCCAATCCTTTGCAAAAATGTTTGTTTTCGCGAGCAATTTGTGCTGATTCATTTTTTATCCTCTTAGTAGGGTAGTCCGGTAATGCGGTAGTCATTCGGTAGGCTGTGTCTTGGCACTCCATTGATTAGTCTAATCAGAGATTTTAAGAGCGTCTATGGGTTAGCGCTCAAATGCAAGTCTTTTGAGTCAAAAATTCTGCTTCGCATAACCCATTTTCCCCTAATAACTATACGCTGTAATTCCTCCTGGGGTAGTAATCCGCAATTCTTACATTCCTTCTCAATTCGATTTGGGTATTTTTTCTAAAGTCACTAAACCATTATCTTCAAAATCTATCTCTAAATGATATCCTTCCATTAAAGCCGTTCCCAGTAAAGGTTTATAACCAGAAGCGACGATCGGGACTACTTTTTCCAGATTGTCCCAAACAATTGTTGCTAAATGTATAGACAATAATGTTTCGCTCCCATCAGCCAATCTTGCTGATGTACTGGAATATAACGGAAGATTCATCGCACTGACCGCTTGCGGTGGTAAGGTAAGATAGTCGTTGAATCCAGTATCGATGACAAAATTTATCGAAAAATCTGGCTGTCCGGGTAAACGAAACCTTACTGGTACAGTTGCTTTTCCATCAACTAATCTTCCGGAAATCATTCCACAATCCTCTCACCAGCCCCACCAAAGCCAATCGCCACATCATACCCAATTCGCATCGTAAACAATCTGGCATTTGGGTTTTGTTGCTTAAATTTTAAGGCTGTCTCCACGCCATTTTTATCAATTCCATATTCCCCGGTTTCCGCGTCAATTACAATCATTTTACCAATATTTTTACCCGACTCAACTTGTTGGCGAATGCCATTTTCGTAAAATTGTTTGGCTCTTTGCG
>CAYUEH010000028.1:0-7678 GCA_964442465.1 uncultured Laspinema sp.
GACTAACCCTTATCTTACTCTATGCCTGATCCGGAAAAACCCCAAGCTTGTTATTCCTGCTTGTGGAATGGACTGGGGGACTCGGCGATCGCCCAGAATGTCGGCATCCGATTAGATAGAGAGGACCCAACAACAGGTTGCTGCCCATTGGCGGCCAATCCCCGATCAAGTTGGGTAAGAAACCCCTTGGCTGTTCAAACCCTAGCGGTTCCGGGACTTTCATGGTACAGATATTTAGAGGAGTGCCTCAACTGAGGAGGTCCAACCGTTGAGTTTGATTGAAGCGGGTTTTCCCCCGATGGCCAACTTTTGAATCGAAAAAACCCAATCCCCTGGGAAAGCCGCTATGCAAATGCCCTGTTGTTTGATAAAATACAGAAATGAATCCTGAGAGTCTCTTGGAATTGGATAGTCTGGTAGACTGGCTCCAAAGCCAACACTCAATCGGGGTTTTCCCATAACCGTTATGTGGGTGCGTAACTCAGATGGATAGAGTAGCGAACTTCTAATTCGTTGGTCGCAGGTTCGAGTCCTGCCGCACCCGTTTTTCCGCTGAGGGTTTTCCCGATGGGTCAAATCAAGGGCCATGGTGGCTTTTCTCCCCTCTTGCCCTCATGATTATCCAAAAAACAGGGTCTAACACTCTCTCAAGTCTTAGACCCTGTTTTTTTATTCTCAGCTTCACAAGCCCGTGACGAGGATTGAACTCGTGACCTCACCCTTACCAAGGGTGTGCTCTACCACTGAGCTACACGGGCAGACACTATTCAAACTTCAACCGTTAATGGGTCATGATTTCTTGACCCTTTACCTTTAACTTTGAATGAATTGTGGTGGGCCGAGCTGGATTTGAACCAGCGTAGGCGTAGCCAGCGGATTTACAGTCCGCCCCCATTAACCGCTCGGGCATCGACCCTTTTTTGTCCACAATTACTAATACTAGCAGAACTCTGACAGAAGTCAAGGGTTTAAGGAAACTTTTTTTTAAGCCCGGGTTTGACCCGGCCTCGAATAGCTCATCGACTGTTCCCCCGGTTGCTGCGAATGCTCAGGGAACTGACATTCAGGACCCCTTTGCGGTGGGTGCGGTTGTCCAAATCACTCTCATCGTAAATTTCCCCGACGAGTTCTTCGAGAATATCTTCTAGGGTCAACAACCCAACGGTTCCCCCATACTCATCGACAACGATCGCAATATGCAGCCGCTGTTGCAACATCTCCTTGAGCAAGTCCGCTACTCGTTTGGTTTCGGGGACATAAACCGGAGGATCCATCGCCAGGGTCACCCCCCCATTCTCGATTCCCTCCTGTTGACAGACGCGCAGTTGCTTGATCGCTCGCTTGAGGTGTACGATCCCCACAATCCGATCCTTGGATTCCTCCTGGACGGGAATCCGCGAATATCCCGTTTCTAAACACAAATCCACCAAATCCTGTAACGTCGCCTCATGGGAAATCGTGCGCATTTCAATCCGAGGCTTGACCACTTCCCGGGCGCTTAAACTATCCAACATCAGGGCTTTGTTGAGTAACTGATGCTTGTACAAGTCCAATTGACCCCGACCCCCAAGAATTTCAATCATCAGCTGCAGATCGGTTAAGGATTCTCCTTGTTGAACGTTATTCCCCTGAACCAAACGAATCATTACTTGGGTGATTTTTTCGAGCAACTGCACGATCCCAAAAAAGGAAAGCACCTGGGACAACCAATAGATCGGTCGCACCACCAGCTTGAAAAAGGGAATCACATTGTTAATGGCTAGAGATTTGGGGGTGATTTCCCCAAAAATCAGGACTAACAGGGTGATAATGGCTGTGGCTACTCCTAATCCAGCATTTCCTAACCACAAGGCAAACAGATTGCTGGTCAAAATGGCGGAAAAATTATTAACCAGGTTATTGCCGACGAGGAGGGTGGTAATAAAACGAGTGCGCTTGTGCAGAACCAGGGTAAAGATGCGGTGAGGGTCCCCTTGTTCTTTGATCAGCGATCGCAGTTTCAGATTATCGAGGGCGGTAATCGCTGTTTCTGACCCGGAAAACATTGCGGAGAGGACCAGCATGAACATCAGGACCCCGACATCAAGCCAAATATTTCCTAACAGGGGTTGCAGTTGAGAAACAGCTAAAACTGAATGGGGGAGGGGTGAAGAAATCACGATGGGGCAGAAGTAATAGGTAAAATGAAATGAATCCAGAGCGGTGTGATCATGAGGTTGTCAAGTTCGCTCTTGATGCCCATAATAACGTTCCCATCGGATCTTGTTGTCAAAGAAGTCCGGTTGATCCGGGGGACAAAAGTCCCCCCTTTTTTTGCTGGAGGGAGTCTCGGGTGATCCGATGGCGCGATCGCGTGCTGAAGTATTAGGCCCCTCTCAAGAAAGAGGCTTTTTAAAAAGTCAAAAAACCGTAATTTAAGTCCGGTCCCCTCCCCAAGAGACAGGGGAGGGGACCGAAGGGGTCACCTACCTGTCGAACCGGGTAGGACTATCAGACCCTGATTTCCAACCCTTAGCCCTCTAGTAAAATGAAGGCTGAGGGTAGACCGGACCGATTCGGGGCGATCGCCTCGATGTCCCGGTCTAGTTGAAACTGTAGGCGGATTGCAACCCCCACCAAATTAAAAAGGCAATGCCGCCTAAAATCAGCACAGAGGAAAACCCGACCAGCAATGGGCTGTCGGCCCCTTTAAATTTCATAATTCCACGATTTAAGTCTGACATAGCGCTACGCTCCTGGCTCAGGCACAATAAAAAATAAACGTTCGATCAATCCCTCCCCTCTGCCCCAGTTGAAAATCCGGGAGAGAGGGTTGCTTACTCCGAGGAGAACCGACTTGGCATTTCTCCCCTTTTCTCCCCGTTCAGGAGTCTGGGATCGGGTTTTCTCCCCCATCATTGTAACTGGGGATTCTCCCCGGGAGGTAGAGGGTCGCCACTCTATCTTCTGAAATAATGGGGGAAATTGATGGACTGGCCCAGAATAAGGGTGAGGTGCTAAACCTGGGGTCTAACCCCCTCAGACCCCCAGCCCCTATTCCTCGTCTCCAAGCCCCCACCTAGAGTCTGGATGGGACATGGATTGGGAAAATGCTCTGAAAAAGCGATTAATCGCGGATAGATGCTATAGTACATTGACAAGAGATACAAGCTGCTGACTGTGCAACCGATCCGTCTCCACACCGGGAGCCTTAAATCCAACAGGCCCCAAGCCAGAACCGAAAGGATAAGGAACTCCTCTTTAAGCATTTAAGAAGGAACCTTACCCCTAGCCCCAGGAGTTCGATTGGGAAAACTTGTAGAAAAAGCGGCTATACTGTATTTTGATAAAACTGACGATCAGGAGCGAAACTCGCTCTACAACGGAGCACCATTACAATAACTCAAAGCAATAACTGCATGGGCAACAAGCCAACCATTGCTATCTCTCATCTAGGGTGCGAGAAAAATCGCATTGACAGCGAACATATTCTCGGCCTGTTGGTACAAGCAGGCTACTCGGTCGATACCGATGAAGAAGTAGCAGATTACGTCATCGTCAACACTTGTAGTTTTATTCAATCGGCTCGGGAAGAGTCAGTCCGGACGCTGGTAGAACTAGCTCAGGCGAAGAAAAAAATCGTCATTACCGGATGCATGGCGCAACATTTCCAGGAACAACTGTTTGATGAACTGCCCGAAGCAGTTGCAGTTGTGGGCACTGGGGATTATAATAAAATCGTAGAAGTGATTGAACGGGTCGAAGTCGGCGAGCGAGTCACAGAGATTTCCGCAGAACCGACTTATATCGCCGATGAGACGACACCGCGCTACCGGACGACTACCGAAGGTGTAGCGTACCTGCGGGTCGCGGAGGGATGTGATTACCGCTGTGCATTTTGCATCATTCCGCATCTTCGGGGAAACCAGCGATCGCGCACCATTGAGTCCATCGTAGCGGAAGCCAAGCAATTGGCATCCGAGGGCGTCCAAGAAATTATTTTAATTTCTCAAATTACCACCAACTATGGGTTAGACCTATACGGTGAACCCAGATTGGCGGAACTGCTGTGTGCATTGGGGGAGGTAGATGTCCCTTGGATTCGGATGCACTACGCCTATCCTACGGGACTGACCCCGAAAGTGCTGCGGGCGATTCGGGAAACCCCGAACGTGCTGCCGTACTTAGATTTACCCTTGCAACACTCCCATCCGGAAGTGCTGCGGGCGATGAATCGGCCCTGGCAAGCGGGGGTCAATGATCGGATTATCGAGGGAATTAAAGCAGCGATGCCGGATGCGGTATTGCGAACCACCTTTATTGTGGGATTCCCGGGCGAAACTGACGAACATTTTGAGCATCTGTATCAGTTTGTTCAACGTCATGAGTTCGATCATGTAGGGGTGTTCACCTTTTCCCCGGAAGAAGGAACCCCTGCCTATACGCTGCCCAATCAACTCCCGCAAGAGGTGATGGATGAGCGGCGCTCTGCCTTGATGGAATTGCAGCAGCCGATTTCACTGAAGAAGAATCAAGGGGAAGTCGGTAAGGTTGTAGACGTATTAATCGAACAAGAACACCCGGAAACTGGGGAGTTGATAGGCCGATCGGCGCGATTTGCGCCTGAAGTGGATGGGTTGGTCTATGTTCGGGGAAATGCCCGTCTGGGTTCGAGGGTGCCGGTGGCGATCGCCAGTGCTGACGTTTATGACCTTTATGGTCATGTGGCCACTGTAGCTGACCTAGTGCAACGGGAATCAATTGCCCTGGGTTAAGGAATCCAGATTTTCTGGGGAGGTTTGGGACGGTTTTTGGTATGGTCTTTAACAGCTATGTTGAGACCCTCTGCAATTTAAAAGCTCGTTCAAAACCGGCCCCCGATCGGTAGCCCGGGCCTTAAGACAGAAAGCCCTATGTTACCGGGCCTTTTCTTTACAAATGTTGTGAATAGAAGGCAAATCAGAAGTACCCATCAACATCCGCTAATCTCAATTAGCATCAATACCAATTCTATTTTTATGCTCTACATCGAAAGCGTATCTGTCCTAGCTCCAAATATCTAAGAGCAACCCCATGTAGCATCAAAAACGAGAAATGGTATTAGCTGCCCTTGAGCAGCACCAAACTCAAACGTTTTAGGAGAATAAATGACTGTTTCATTTCAAAGTTTAGGTCTTTCAGAAGAGCGCGTACAACAGCTAGAAAAACTTGGGTTTACTGAACCAAGCCCCATTCAAGAACAAGCCATTCCCAAACTGCTGGCGGGACAGGATGTAGCCGGACAAGCCCAAACAGGAACCGGCAAAACGGCGGCATTTTCTCTGCCGATTTTGGAGCAGATGGATGTTAACGACAAGAGCGTTCAAGCGCTGATTCTGGCCCCAACCCGGGAACTGGCGATCCAAGTCAGTAATGCGATTCGGGAATTAACCGACGATCGCCGGGTGCGGATTTTTGCCGTGTACGGTGGGTCATCCATTGAGCGCCAAATTCAGCGCTTGGAACGAGGGGTTCAGATTGTTGTCGGCACCCCCGGACGGGTTCTGGATTTGCTCAACCGTGGGCATCTCAAACTGGACACCCTGACCCATCTTGTCCTTGATGAAGCGGACGAAATGCTGAGTATGGGCTTTATTGACGACGTGGAAAAAATCCTCGCTCGCGCCCCCAAGGACCGTCAGACCGCCTTCTTCTCCGCGACGATGGAACCCTCCATTCGTAAGCTGATGAATAAGTTCATGCGCGATCCAGTCACAGTGAGGATTGAGCAAACGAAATCGACGCCGAAGCAGATCGACCAAGTAATCTACATGGTCCCTCGGGGCTGGTCCAAATCTCGGGCCTTATTACCAATTTTAGAATTGGAAGACCCGGAAACGGCGATCGTCTTCGTCCGCACCCGACGGGCGGCGGCGGAACTCACCAGCCAACTGCAAGCGGCAGGTCACAGTGTGGATGAATACCACGGAGACCTCAACCAGTCCCAACGGGAACGGTTAATCGATCGCTTCCGCAAGCAACAGGTGCGCTGGATTGTCGCCACGGATATTGCGGCACGGGGTTTAGATGTGGATCACCTGACCCACGTCATTAACTACGATTTACCGGATCAAGTGGAAAGCTACGTCCACCGGATCGGACGCACGGGCCGTGCCGGTCGTGAAGGGACTGCTATTTCCCTGATTCAGCCGTTTGACCGGCGCAAGCTCCAACAAATTGAGCGGCACCTGCGTCAAACTCTGAAGATTCGCTCGATTCCGACTCGCTCTCAAATTGAGGCGCGGCATCTGGAAAAACTGCAAGCTCAAGTTCGGGAAGTCCTCAGTGGCGAGCGTCTGGCTTCGTTCCTGCCGATTGTCGCTCAACTGAGCGAAGAATATGACCCCCACACGATCGCTGCTGCAGCCCTGCAAATGGCTTACGATCGCACCCGTCCCAACTGGGCGAACAATATCACGGAAGATGCGCCGGAAGAAGATAACTATTCTGACAAGCGCTATGACAGCCGCGATCGCTCATCTCGCTCTTTCTCGAAGCCGATCAAGCGCTCAAAACCTCGTAACTCTTCTTCCCGTGAGCCGATTGGCGAACGTCAGTAGAGGGTAGTGCTGGTCAGGGGGAATGAATCAGGACAATGGGTCTGGCTCCTGTTCCCTCTCACCCGAGATTGAGGGTTAACCTCTAGAGGGGATCATCTGGCGATCGCTGGATCGCCCCCTCTCCACAATCCAATACAACCTGACTGGCTGGTGAGCATTTTGAGAATGCAACCGGCCATAATTTTTTTTAGGGCGGTCCCAATCCAGGGGGTTGATGGTGGCTTTTGACTCTCCCAGGCTAAGGGCTAATCCTCAAGATTTAACCCCTTGGTAACTCCCCGATGAGGCGGGTTCCCTATTCTTGCATCCGGATGGGATAATAAGCTATTTATCATTAAAATCTAACCAATTCCTGTCAAATTTCAGCCTTCAGATAGAGGTTATTTCTGCTTACCTACACCTCATAGGCGGTCATAATAACCAGGAATAAGATTGGCAGACTACTGGCATTACTGCTCTGAAATCAGCGATACAAAAATCTTAATATCTTCTAAAATTCTCCCCGAAATTTTGAAACTTTTTGAAACTTTTTGAAACTTTTTGAAACTTTTTGAAACTTTTTAAAAATATTTTGAAACCCTTCCTTAAAAATCTGCTCTTTAATCGCAAATAACTTATCAATAATCAAACTAGAGTAGCTGGACATTTCAGAGAAATTCAGCTAAGGGGATTGCAAAATATAAATCATCCAACCGTTCAACAGAGTAGTCCCGTCACTACGAACGAACGTTGTGGAGATTTTATTTTTTGGAGTTCCCTAATGGCTTGTTTATAATTCCGGACAAACCCCAGTATTGGCTTCAACTAGCCAGGGCGATCGGTGATATCAAGTAGCAGATTCTCCGCTGGCTTTTTAGTCTTAAATCCCTATTTAACTGCCTATGGCTTGGGTTTTAGGAATTCTCTAAATGTTAATTGTAGTGTCTTGATCCTCACCTTTCAAAGGCGGTAGACAATCTTGCTGAATTGGGTTAAGATAGGGTTAATTTACAGTAAAAAATTTTTTTATTTGCAAAGTTATGGGTCAGGAGTCTTGTCGATAGCGACCCTTGCAGCAGTTTGGCAATTGAATATCAAACCCCAAATGTAGGGTTGATTCG
>CAYUEH010000028.1:7778-19377 GCA_964442465.1 uncultured Laspinema sp.
GGGTTGATTCGTAAAAGTCCTCAGCCCCAACCGTTGGCGGATGGTGAACATCCTGCAGGAGCCGAACCCTGTGCCAAATTCCTGAAAGACTCCCGATAAAAGCATTCCAGTAGTTTGGAACCCGGTCTGAAAAATGTATAAAATCAAGCAGGTAATCTATGAATAAAAACAGGACTCCGGTTAGAGATTTAACCGAAAATCACCAACCCAACATCAAGAAAAATGAACCCCGGAGTGACAATTTCATGCAAGCTAAAGGCAGGGACAGCTTAAGAGATCGCTTCACGGGATTATTCCCTCTGATGATAGCGGCCTATCTCCCGACCTTCCTAATTATATTGCTGGTCCGACAGCAAAATCGAGTTCCCATTTATCATCTCATGGGCGACCCGGCTAAAATTGCCGATTCACCTTTTTATCTAGGAATGGTCACTAAATTTGGCATTTTCTTATGGTGTGCCACGGCTGCCATTTGTCTGTTTACTGCCCTTTATCTCAAACCGATGAATCTCTCGGGCAAACATCAACGATTTCTATTCTTCGCTGGGGTGATTACCACAATTTTGATGATGGATGATGCTTTTCAGTTGCACGAGGAAGTCTTTCCCAATTATTTAGGTATTTCAGAAAAAATCGTTTATTTAGCTTATGCGAGCATGGTAGCGATGTCCGTGATAAAATTTCATAAAATTATCTTAAATAGCCATTATTTACTGTTTTTGGGGTTAGCCTTTGTCTGCTTCGCCTTGTCAATTTTGCTGGATATGCGGGCCCTCATAGATTTAGTGGACATGGGACTGATCTATGATCGGGATCGGGCTTTATTAGAAAATGGATTTAAGCTATTTGGAATTGTGAGTTGGTTTACTTATTTTTCGTTAACCTGCAAAGAACAGCTTGAACAAGGGATGCACCGCTTCCAATCCTAATTGAAGTGGTTTCCAGGAGGGAAGTCCTGAGGTAGGGAAGGGGATAAGCTCGTAGAGGCGATCGCCCTTTTAGGATGGTCTATGACAATTCACGGGGGGTTCCCAGGGTTCCCCGGGGTGGTTGGGGGTGGTGGTGAGGATGAGTTGACCATTGGGGGCGATCGCCCAGGTATTGGCCTCGACTAAGGGAGGAGTCGGAGGTCTGCTCCCGGGTCGATCGCCGGTGAACCGTTGTGGGGTTAAATCCCGATTGCTGTGCCCGGTTCCCAAATCCTCTAGGATGCGATCGCCATTGAAGGGGTCCGTGGGACTGGGGGGTAATCCGCCGCGTCCCGTGACAATAAACTCACTCTGGGATGCACCAATCCCACATTCTTCAAAGACCAGATTAGTGATGTTGAGCATTTCAATCGGGAGAGGAATTAACCCTTGGGTGGGTTGGAGATCCGGGGTGTTGACGGAAACTACGCCATCGATGCCTTGGTTAGAACTGGCGGTAATTTGACTATCGGGACTCTCAAACAGAGCTTGGGTGAAGATTTGAATTTGTCCCCCGATGCCTTCTACGGCATTGGCCCGAATGCGACTATTTTCCAATAAGGCGATCGCATCAGTGGTGACTGCCACATTGCCGCCATCGCCGGTTCCTAACGCTTCGGCAGAAATCCCCGACCTTTGTCGCAGAGTCAGGAGATCATTCACTTCTAATTGAACATTACCGCCTCGACCGGATGCGGCAATTCCCAACAGAAATCCATGATTCAGACTCAAGCGGTCGGTGGCAATGTTAAGATTACCTGCCTCTCCGGTCCCTTGAGCGCTGACGGTGATGCCACTGTTGTCTAGGGTCAGCGATCGCGTATCGATTTGTAAAAATCCGGCATCGCCGATTCCCCATGTAGCGGTTTCCAAGGCACTTTGGTCTCGCAGTTCCACGGATTCAGATGCGGCAATTCCCAAAAAACCGGCATTTCCCTCCCCTGTGGCAAAGGTGGAGACAATGGATTGATTTTGGAGGCTCAATTCATCGGTTTGGATCCGCACATACCCGGCACTTCCGGGTCCTTCACTGGTGGAAATTATGGAGGATTGGTTTTGGAGTTGAACAGACTCTGAGGCGTTGATCTGAATATTTCCCCCGGAGCCCGTGGAGATTGTGGAAGCGATGATTTCCGCTCGGTCTTGTAAGTGTAAGTCACCTGTCTCAATAAAGATATCACCGGCTTGACCCTGACCGCCAGTTCCGGTGAGGAAATAAGCACCCTCAAGGGAAATGCGATCGCTGGCGCGGACCGTCAGAGTTCCCCCAGTTCCCTGAGTCAGGGTACTGGTGGCGATGTGAGCGCCGTTGCTCAGGCTGAGTCTCCCGGTTTCCAGAGTGAGATTGCCTGCGTTACCGTCACCGGAACTCACGGTAAATAATCCATCCTGAATCTGATCGGGTTCCAATGTGCCTTCTATCACGGCTTGGGTTAGATTAAAGGTTCCTGTGCCGATCAGTTCTACAAAGTCCGTCGCTTGAATCGTGAGGTTGCCTCCGTCGCCGGTTCCCACGGTGGAGGTGGAGATGATCGCCCCATCTCGCACAATCAGCGATCGCGTGTTGAGGGTCAAATTGCCCGCCCGTCCCTCGGATTGCGTTTGGGTTTCGATACTGCTGAGATATCGTCCATCGGCACTGGTGCCGCTGACTTCTATTTCTGAGGCCGTTACGGTGACGATTCCCCCGGAAACTGGGGCGAAGGTGGTGGCGGCTATGTGAGCGCCGTCCCGAACCCTGAGTTGTCCGGTTTGAATCTGGATATTTCCGGCAGGTTGAGTCGCATTGACGTAGGCATTGGCAAAGACGCCACTGTTAAACTGACCTGTGGAACTGGCTCCCCCGGCCTCGATGGAGTCAGATACATTGATAGTAATGGTTCCTCCGAGACCTGCACCAAAGGTCGAGGCGGCGATCGCCCCCCCATTTTGGAGTTTGAGGGTTTGGGCATTCAGGGTGATATCCCCGGCATCCCCATTGCCCAAATTATCGGCAAACAGTTCGGATTCGATGAGGTGGATCGTGCTACTGTTGACGGTCATATTGCCTCCCTTGCCATCGCCAAAGGTGGCGGTAGACATAAAGGCAGATTCGGTGAGCTGTAGGGAGGGGGTATTTAGAGTGAGACTCCCTCCGTTGCCCGTACCGAAAGTGATAGAAAAAATGCCGGTTCCGATGTCATCGGGGCGGGTGATTTCTTGGTTAAACAGGCGATCGAGGGTTTGGTCAAAGCTGTTGTCCCCAGTCATGACCACTGCATCGGTTGCCTGGATGGTGAGGTGGCCTCCAGTGCCACTGCCAAAGGTGGAGGCAGAAATCAAGGCGCGATCGCTCACTTGCAGTCGGTCCGTGGTGATTTCGATGCCTCTGCCGGTTCCGTTCCCCAAGGTATCGGCTAAAATTTGGGATTGCTCTGTGAGGGTGATCTCGCGAGTCCCGATGCGGATTTCTCCTCCCGCTTCTCCACTCACGTCTAGCAATGCACCGGCTGAAAGTGTAATATTTTGGGCAGTGAGGTCAATTGTGCCACTCGGTGTCCTCAGTTGTGTTCCCCTGATAGCTAAGTTGTCCCCGACTAAGGCTAACTGTTGGCCCGTGGGGACTTCTAGGCGCGCACCGTTGAGGGCCATGTTTCCCGGGTTGGTTCCCAGTTGCAACCCCATCGGGGAACTGACGGTTAATAACGGGGGGTTGTCCCCGGGATTGGCCGGAAATTCGGTGCGATCGCTAAATTGGATCCGGTCCCCGGCACTGGCAAAAAATGAACCCCCGATATTTAACTGAGCATTCGCCCCGAATATTATTCCGTTAGGATTTAATAAAAATAGATTAGCGCTGCCATTGGCTTGGAGAATTCCATCGATATTCGAGGGGTTAATGCCGGTGATGCGGGTGAAGATATTTTGCAGACTATTGCCCTGATTAAAATAGGCAGTCCCTCCAGTCGGCACGCTAAATTCCGTAAAACTATGGAACAGATTGGACCCGGCAGGGGTGCCCCCCGTAATCACCTGGCGATCGCCGTCTGGGGTGACGATAGAATTCACCGGAAGCGTGGTATCAGGAACAATTTGAGCGCTGCTGGGCGAGGAGAAGAGGCCAATGGAAAATGGTAAGAGCAACCATTTGATTTGCCAGTTTTGGGTGGGTTTAACCAGCCGAATTGCAGACAGCATAATCATACGAATGTGACAGGCCGGATGTTACGCTCTAGGGTATCACAAATTGGAGGTAAGGGGTGGGAACGGGTCAGTTTTGAGGTGGCTCATGAGGATGCGGCTACCGGATTCAATCACGGGGACTGTTACCCGGTTTCTGGCCCTGATGTGGTGCAAAGCAAGCTGAGAGATCGGGAGACTTATAGGAATTGGATCGCAAAGCAAAGGAGTGGGAGCATCGGGCGATCGCCTGCGGCAAGATTACCTGATGCTCCCAAGGATTGATTTTCGGGCCAGAATAGACGCCTTATCTATCACGAAAGCCGGTTTCTAACCCATCCTGTATCGACTCCGTAGAATCACTGGAGACCCGAGGGAGGCTTGGCGATCGCCCGTCCTGATCCCATCTCGGGCATCGGTACAGTAAAGAGAAGACAAACGGGGTTTTTGTCTTCTGTCACTTCTACTGTACCCGGCCCTCGGGAGTTCCAGTTAGAATACCGCCCTCTTGAATTCCCGAGATCCCCCCATGTTTAGAGGCGATCGCCAAGGTCAAATGGTTTGTCCAGAGCCGAGGCCAAATCATGATAAAATCATTGAAATTCTCTAAGTTTATGATTAGGAAACCATTGATGAGTTCTGAGACTCCCCTTTCAGAAGCAAACCCGAATGAGGCTAGTTTAGAAACCCTAGACCTTAGACCGAAAATTTATCCCGGTGAGGTGTTTGCCAATGTGGCTGATTTTGATACGGGTATTCGCCAATTAGTGCCAGTTTATGATGAATTATTAACCGCATTATTGCGGTGTATTCCCGTTACAAGTAAACGAATCTTAGACCTCGGGTGTGGGACAGGAGAACTCAGCCTGAAACTGTTGGCTCAATGTCCCGATGCCGAGCTAGTAGCCCTGGATTATTCCCCGCGAATGTTGAGCGTTTGTCAGGATAAAATTGAAGCAGCAGGCTATGGGGAACGGGTGCGATGGATCGAGGCTGATTTTGGTAATTTGGCAACCTTAAATGTGCGAATTGCCCCGCATCAGGGGTTTGATGTCTGTGCCTCTTCGTTAGCGATTCATCATCTAACCGATCCGCTCAAATTAAAACTGTTTAAATGGGTCCGGCAAAATCTGTCCCCAGGAGGATGTTTTTGGAATGCGGACCCCGTATTATCGGAAACTTCAGCATTAGAGGCCGTTTATCAGGCAGTCCGAGAGGAGGGGGTCAAGGCACAGGGAATCACCCTGGAAAAAGTGCGGGCTAAATGTGGTCAAACCATTCCCCAGGGCTACTCGGGTCCCGATCGCTTGGCAACGGTATTAGAACAGGTGGACCTCTTGAAATCTGCGGATTTTGCCCCGGTAGCTATCCCGTGGAAACACTATGGACTGGCAGTATTTGGGGGGATTTGTCAGTCCATTTAGGGTGACAAAAGAGAGAGAATGGGCTAGGGAGAGACCCCGTGAGGAAAAACGGATCAGAACCCCAGTGGTAATCACCCGGTTCATGCCTGGGAAATTCTGAGTCGGAATTAGTCCTAGACGGGAGTAAAAGCCGCTATAATTGCCAAAATAGGGTGCGATGGGGACTAACCCGGGTCACTCCTGTGGTGAAAGATTTCTCTCGATTTTCCGAGTCGGTACAATATTGAGAGAGTAATTGGGCTCAAGCAATGGGGTCTTAATTCAAAAGACTCGTGTCCCCCTAGGGAGGAAATCAATGTTGGAACAATCACACTCCCCCATCCGGCGCTATAGTTTTGCTGTAGCAACGGTAGTTTTGTCTTTGGTTCTGAAGTTATGGATATTTTCAGAAATCATGACAAACAACCCGTTTTTGTTGTTTAGCGCGACGGTGGCGGTGAGTGCTTGGTATGGAGGTATTCAGAGTGGGTTTTTGGCTACACTCTTAGCGGCAGCTTGCGGTGAATATTTCTTTTTATTGCCGGTTTATTCATTCGGAGGACATAGCCCGGGGCAAACTTTAGATTTGGGGGTATTTCTGTTAGAAGGATTCGCCATTAGTTGGCTGATTGCAGCACTTTACACCGCCCGCCAACAGGCAGAATTATCGGCTCAAGAGTTAGAGAATATCCAGGAACAATTCCGAGAGATTGCTGAAAATATTGATTGCCTAATTTGGATGACTGACCCGGAGAAAACTGAAGTTTTATATGTCAGTCCTCAATATGAACAGATGTGGGGGCGATCCCTAGAGAGTTTGTATCAGCAACCCTCCTCGTTTTTGGAGGGAGTACATCCCGAGGACCGAGATCGGGTCCGAACTGCTATTGCCAAACAAGCAAGGGGGGAATATCATGAAGAATATCGCACGATTCATCCCGATGGAACGGTGCGATGGGTGAGGTCCCGGGCCTTTCCGATTCATGATCATCGCACGAACCAGGTCTATCGAATTGCGGGTATTGTCCAAGATATCACCGAATGCAAACAGATAGAACAGGAGCTTTTATGCGCCAACGATCGGTATCAACGGGCTTCTAATGCGGTGAATTGTGTGATTTATGACTGGGATTTGGAGAATCAGCAAGTCGTGCGAACGGAAAGCCTCAGCCAACTCTTAGGGTATCCCTTAACCGCAGAAGGACAAGATGCGGACTGGTGGCTTTCTCTGATTCATCCCGAGGATCTGGAACCGGCCTTGAGCGCCATGAATCAAGCATTAGAACATGAAAATCGGTTTGATATAGAATATCGCATTCAGCACCAAGATGGCAGATATGTGAATGTATCCGATCGCGGAGGGATTCAGCGAGATGAATCGGGGAAAGCGGTGCGCGTAATTGGGACAACGATTGATATTAGCGATCGCAAACAAGCCGAAACCGAATTACAAAAACGAGAACAACTCTTCCGCACCTCGGTGGAAAACTTGCTGGATTGTTTTGGAATCTATACGTCCGTGCGAGATGAATCCGGAAAAATTATAGACTTTCGCATTGAATATGTCAATGCCGCCGCCTGTGCCAGCAATGGATTGACTCGGGAAGAACAAACCGGGAAAAGAGTTGGCGATTTATTTCCCGGATACCGAACCATCGGACTCTTTGGCGAATATTGCCAAGTTGTTGAAACCAGAAAACCCTTGGTCAAAGATTCCTTTGTGGACGAAAAACTCACCACGGCAACGGGAGTCACCAAAGCCTTTGATATCCGTGGGGTGGCATTTGGAGATGGATTTCTGGCAACCTGGCGGGATATTACCGAACGCAAACAAGTGGAAGATGAACTCTACCGACGGGAACGAGAAATTACAGCCTTGGTGGAAAATTCACCGGATATTATTGCGCGGTTTGACCGAAAAATGCGTCCTTTGTATGTCAACCCAGCCATATATCGAGTCACCGGGCGATCGCCGGCAGAGTTTCTCAGAACAACTAACCCAAAACTCACCTTTCCCGGAATTCAATCAGGAGATTGGCAAGAGGCAATTTCCCAAGTCTTTGCCACAGGAGAGGAAGGGGAAATCGAATGTGACTTAACGGATGTCAACGGGTTGACTCGCTATTATCAGTCTCGCTTAGTTCCGGAATTCGATCGCGATGGCGCAGTAGAATCGGTCCTGTCTCTCAGTCGCGATATCACCGAATATAAACTAGCGCGGGCTACCTCCGATCGCAACCAGGAACGGCTACGATTGGCTTTGGAATCCGCCAAATTAGGCTTGTGGGATTACGATTTAGACTCGCAAGACATTTCGGTATCCCGGCGATGTTTTGAAATTTTTGGACTGAACCTCCCCTCGCCAGTGATGAAATATCCTCAGTTCGTGGAATGCCTGCATCCCGAGGACCGGGAACGGGTGAATCGGGCGGTACAACGTGCGATTACCGACCAGGCGGATTATGACATCGAGTATCGGATTATCCGAACGGACGAATCCCTGCGCTGGATTGCGGCAAAAGGTCGAGCGTTTTATGATGAAATGGGGACGGCAACGCGGATGGGGGGAGTTCTCCTGGATATTACCGAACGGAAAAAGGCCGAAGAAGAACGCGATCGCCTCCTCAAACAACTGGAATTTGAGCAACAATTATTAAAAGCAGTCCTGCAACAAATGCCTGCCGGTGCGATCGTGGCTGAAGCGCCCTCCGGGAAAGTGCTACTCAGTAACAAGCAAGCGCAAGCCATTTGGAACGAGACGATCGCCGAAGAACACAACCTAGAAGAGTATCGCTTGTTCCAAGGCGTACATCCTGATGGAAGACCCTATCAACCGCAAGAATTTCCCCTGTCTCGGGCGATCGCCTTCGGTGAGACGGTGATGGATGAAGAAATCGAAATTCCCCTCACCAATGGTCACTCTCAGATTTTGTGCCTGAGTGCCAAACCCGTGAAAAATTTAGCGGGACGAACTGTCGCTGGGGTGGTGATGTTCTACGATATTAGCGATCGCAAGTTAGCCGAACGCCAGCGTGAGGAATTGCTCCTGCGCGAACAGGAAGCCCGCAAGCAAGCAGAAGCCGCCAGTCGCATGAAAGACGAATTTTTGGCAATTGTCTCTCACGAGTTGCGATCGCCCTTAAATGCAATTTTAGGCTGGTCTCGGCTGCTGCGTCGCCGCCAACTCAACCCGGAAAAAATGGCTCAGGCCCTGGAATCCATTGAGCGCAATGCCGAAATGCAAACCCAGTTAATTGAAGATCTCCTGGACATTTCGCGCATCATTCGTGGTAAAATTCGCCTCTACCTGCGTCCGTTGCAATTAATCCCGGCGATTGAAGGGGCGATGGATACCGTGCGCCCTACGGCAGAAATTAAGAAAATTCAGCTAGTCACCACCCTGGATTCACGAGCGGGATTGGTTTCCGGAGATGGCGATCGCCTCCAACAAATCATCTGGAATCTGCTCTCCAATGCGGTAAAATTCACCCCAGAAGGCGGACGAGTGGAGATTTGTTTAGAACGGCTGGAAAACTGGATACAAATCCGGGTAATTGATACCGGAATCGGCATTGAACCGGAATTTTTGCCTTATATGTTTGAACGCTTCCAGCAGGCGGATAGCAAAACCACGCGATCGCATGGGGGATTAGGATTAGGACTGGCGATCGTCCGCAACCTCGTCGAACTGCATGGCGGCCATATTTTTGCCGACAGTCCCGGATCTGGAAAAGGCTCTACCTTTGTTGTCCAATTGCCCTGTGTACAAGAGATCCCCGATGCGATCGCTGACCCGGGTTTAACCGCTTCATCCATCGATTGCGATCGGTCAACCTCCGAACTGTGCGGCTTAAAAATCTTAGTTGTCGATGATGAATTCGACACTCGGGAGTTTTTAATTACCGCCTTGGAACAATACGGAGCCCAAGTATTTGCCGCTGCCTCCACTGCCGAGGCGATCGCCTTAATCCAAGAAAGTCAACCGGAAATTCTCCTCAGTGATATCGGAATGCCCGGAGAAGATGGCTATACCTTAATTCGCCAAATCCGCACCTTACCCCCAGAACAAGGGGGACAAATTCCTGCTGCCGCACTCACTGCTTATACTCGCACCGAGGACCGGATTCTCGCCTTGGGTGCTGGATTTCAGATGCATATTCCTAAACCGATTGACCCTCGACATTTGATAGAAGTGGTGGGACAACTGCGGAACAAATAGTCATACCCTTAAGATTTCTGGAGAATTAATCCCCTTAATTTCCCGGCTGTTCACCCTCAACAACCTCCGGATTTTTTCCCGTCAACAAATAAGTTGTCATTTCTCCCTTGCCCTTAATAAACACCTTCCCCCGTTCCTGAAACACATACTCTTCTTTTAAAAACTGATAGGTTTCCCGAGTGACTTGAATCGCCCCGGGAATCCCGTGAGATTCCATCCGAGAAGCCAGATTCACCGTATCTCCCCATAAATCATAAATAAATTTTTTAATCCCAATCACGCCTGCAATCACCGGACCCGTAGCGATGCCGATGCGGATGCGAAAATTCTGCTCAGTTTTTTGGTTAAAGGTGGCGATCGCCTGCTGCATATCCAACGCCATATCGGCAATCGCTTGAGCATGATCATCCCGAGGTTCCGGCAACCCCGAAACCACCATATAGGCATCCCCAATCGTTTTAATCTTTTCCAACTGATGCAACTCTGCCAACGCATCAAACTCCGAGAAAATCTGATTCAGCAATTCCACTAACTCCCAAGGAGAAATCTGGGAAGACAGTTCCGTAAACCCGACAATATCCGCAAACAAAACCGAAACATTCGTGTAACTATCCGCCAAATTTTTGGGGTTTTGCTTCAATCGAGTAGCAATGGAATGGGGTAAAACATTCAGGAGTAAACTTTCCGAAAGTTTTTGTTCTTCCTCCAATTGAGCATAAGCCTCTTCTAAATCCCATCGGGCTTTAAATTCAGCTTTTTGTAATTTTTCGTATAAATAAACCGATAAATTGCCAATAAAACAGACCCAGAAGAAATACAAAGCCATGACGGAAGGCTTCATCCAAGTGATTGAGTTGCTGAAGGTTACTCCCAAGGCAGAATTGACCCCAAGGTAGTACAAAAACACCCCCAATTGAGCCACTAGATGAAGATACCAACGCACCGGAGTAAACGTCGCCTGACCGAAAAACATAATCGTCCAAACTAAAAGTTCCGGTTGAGCAACTCCAGACAAAGTACGCTGAATTTGCGGAAGAATCGTCACCACCCAATAAAAGGTGAGAAAGACTAAACTTGGATATCGGCGACCTAATTTGCTATGCTGAAGTAACAAACATAACAGTAAACTGAGTTCCGTATTCACCTGCGATCGCAACCAGTCGGGCCTAAATTCCTCTGGACGGAACAATAAATTGCTCACTTGTAGCAAACTGGAACTCAAAAAAGCAATCAATCCAATCCACAACCCCACATCCAAACGCTTCCGCATGAAACGGTCCCGCCATGCCTCATATTCAGCATCACGGGAGGCATCGGGAGAAAGGGGGGACTTAAGCATCTTGGTAAGCCGGGACGCTACCGGGTTGTTTTCAAGAAAGTCTTGCTGCATAGGTGTTTGCCATCCGGTTGAGGGACTTGAATGCCGATCGGTTCTCCTGAGTGCGCCACATTGTGCTCCCAGTGATTAATCTCTGAGTGTAGCATTTTTGGCAAGTCACCCTTCCTCGGACATTCAAGGTGGACGATTCTACCGTCTAAATCATTGGGTGATCAAGAAAGCGAGCAAGATGTTTGTGCTGACGCACACGCTCCGCGAACGCACTCCCTAGAAATCAGGTTTGGATTCATTACATTTCGGATAGGGATTAGATAACAGGGACAAGAAACCAGGTTTCTGGCCCTTTCTTTGTGGCAAATGAACCCAGATTTTGTCAAGAAACCCGGTTTCTAACTCCTAGATACCTGAAGAGGCGATCGCATCCGGAGTCGATGAGAGAAACTGGACAAAAAACCCGGTTTCTGACCCAAATTTCTGACCCCTTGCCAGAGATTTTGTCAAGACACCGGGT
>CAYUEH010000029.1:0-8120 GCA_964442465.1 uncultured Laspinema sp.
TGCCTTGGGGAGGGTCCGGGACGGGTCATCGGAGCTTAAACAGCAGGATACCCCTCCGTTAATTGTGGGGAATTCTTGATTTTTCCCCGTTCTGAATTCTTCCAATATCCCTCTAACTGTTGAGAGTTCAAATGTGGTCAAACCTTACTCAATCTAGCGCCCGTCAACGGGAGATTTTTGAAGTTGTCCTGCGTAATGGTTGGGACTACATGAGACGGTTGTTGACGGGAGGCAAAACCGATGAACCGAAATTGCCACCCCCAGCAGTCCTCCGGAACATTTTCGTAGATCTTGGTCCGGTGTATGTGAAAGTCGGCCAACTGCTGAGTACCCGTCCTGACCTTTTACCCCAGGAATATATTGATGAACTGACGGCATTACAAGCGGAAGTTCCTCCAGTCCCCTGGGAAGAGGTGGAGGTAACCATCCGCCAACAATTGCGACAACCGATTGAGGATGTTTTTGCCACCCTCAATACTGAACCGATCGCAGCGGGTTCCATCGCCCAAACCCATCGGGCGACCCTGAAAAATGGGCAGGAAGTGGCGGTTAAAGTCCAACGTCCCGGACTGGAAAAAATCATAGAACAAGATATTGCCTTGTTGACGGGATTAGCGGAATTAGTCTCGATCGCCGAGTTTGGAGATTCGTATGATTTAGTCGCCTTGGCGGAGGAATTTGGGACCGCTTTGCGGGGGGAGTTAAATTTTACAGAAGAAGGGGCCAATGGAGATAAACTGCGGCGCAATTTAGCCAAGAGTCGCTGGTTTGACCCGAAAAAAGTCGCCATTCCAGAAATTTATTGGCATTTAACCACCGAAAAATTGCTGGTGATGGAGTGGGTGGATGGAGACCCAATTTTGTTGGCAAAATATGATGGAATGCCCGGAGTTGATAGAGTGGCCCAAAAAAAGGCGATCGCCAATTTATTGACTCGGGTATTTTTCCAGCAAATTTGTTTAGATGGATTTTTCCATGCCGACCCGCATCCGGGGAATTTGTTTTATCTGCGGGATGGGAGAGTCTCCTTAATTGATTGTGGGATGGTGGGACGAATGGACCCGCGAACCCAACAGTTGCTGATCGAGATGCTGTTGGCGATGGTGAATTTAGACGCCCAACGATGCAGTCAACTGGCGATCGATATGGCCGGTTCTACGAGTAAGACCGTGAATGTATCGAATCTGGAGAGTGATTACGATCGCCTCTTGCGACGGTATTATAACATGAGTCTGTCGGAGTTGAGTTTTAGCCAGATGTTCTACGAAGTGCTAGAAGTCTCCCGGGACAATCGCCTGCGGATGCCTGCGAATATGGGACTTTGTGCCAAGGCGATCGCCAACCTAGAAGGCATCGCCCGCAATCTCGACCCCGATTACAACTTCGCCGAACAAATCAAACCCCTAATGACCGACTTATTCGGACGGCAACTCATTGGGGAAGCACCATTACAGGGATTACTCAGAACCGCCCTGGATATCAAAAATCTCTCCTTGCAATCTCCAAGACAATTTGAGGTATTACTAGATCGAGTAACCTCAGAAAGTTTAATTTGGAACATCGCGATGAAGGATGTAGAAGCCCTCCGTCGCACCTTAGATTCGGCTGCCAACAGACTGTCTTTTAGTATATTAGTCGGGTCTTTAATTATGGGGGCGGCAGTTGTTTCCTCCCAAGCGCAATTGAGTAACGTCTATTATTTGAGTGATATCCTGTTTGCAGCCGCGAGTTTGATAGGGTTGTGGTTAGTGATTAGTATCTTGCGATCGGGGAGATTGCGGTAAGTCCCGAGGGAGTTAAAAACCCCGCCTGTAGGGGCGATAAGCTTTCTCGCCTCTACAGGCGGTTAAAACCCGACTGAAAAGCCATCAAGGGGTTTCAGGCGTTATTCCTCTACAACAGGCCAGGGTAAGTATTCTCAGCGGATAGCGGGTCGAGGGACTCACGCTGTACCTGATGGACATGAGAAACCCTATAGCGACCCTAAATCATGGGTGAGTTATGTACTCTTCCCTCTCCCATTCTGGGCCGCCAACAGTTGAGGGCCGCCGACGTCTTCCACAACGGCAGATCATGACTGCTATCTATAACCCGTCTGACATTGATGTACCGAAAAGATAGTGCATGAACTCTCGCCCAAGAAGGAGTTAGAGAGAAAACTCTCAGCCTTAATGGAGTCGAATTAACCGTCCTTGAGCGGCATCGGTCAACACATAGAGATGACCATCAGGACCTTCCCGGACATCCCGCACGCGCTGACCGATCGCGATCGCCCGTTGGGCCACCACCTCACCCGAGTCATCTAATTGGATGTGATGCACCGATTGGGACACCAAACCCCCAGCAAACAAATCGCCCCGATGCACCACCAACCCCGAAGGGGCGATCGCCGGAGTCCAAACCACTTCCGGGTCAACCATATCCGGATGGGTTTGGCGATCGGAAATCGGCCCCCCCGTATATTCGTCACTATGGGTAACGAAAGGCCAGCCGTAATTTTCCCCTCGTGCAATGCGATTTAACTCATCCCCACCACGGGCGCCATGTTCCGTAGACCAAACATGACCCCGTTGGGAATCAATCGCCAACCCCTGAATATTCCGATGACCATAACTCCAAATGGCCGGGTCACTATCGGAGTCCTCCACCCAAGGATTATCACTGGGAATTGAGCCATCCTCATTCAATCGTACAATCTTCCCCAAATGACTTCTCCGATTTTGAGCCTGTAAGCGAATCAATTCCCCATCCAGTTCCAGGGGTGGATTCCCCCCATCCCCAATAGCCACCAACAGGGTATCATCCGGTAGCCACACCATCCGCGACCCAAAGTGTTGTCCTGATGGCTTCAGGGGAGAATCTTGAAAAATCACCTCCACATTTTCTAGACTTGTTCCCCGGAATTCCCCTCGCGCCACTGCAACCCGGTTTGCCTCCTCTGTTCCTTGGGAATAGGTAAAATAAATCAAGGAATTTTCCTCAAACCGGGGATGAACCGCAATATCCAGTAAACCCCCCTGACCGAGAACTAACATCTCTGGCAGTCCAGCAACAGGAGTCGGGTCAAGAACGCCATCGCGCAGGATCCGTAAGCGTCCAGGTCGCTCCGTAATCAGCATCGTCCCATCCGGAAGCCATGCTAACCCCCAAGGATGCTCCAAATCCTCAAGGACTGTGGTTTGTTCCCACTCCCGATTCAGGGAGATAGCTGTAGCAGATTCAAGGCCACTGGACAGGATTGGTGCATTCTCTCCCACCTCAGGGGAGTTGACGGGGTTCTCAGTTGGGGTTTCGACTCCGGTTGGTGTTGAACAAGCCATCAAGAGTAAACTCCCTAGCAAACTGCCAGCAATCGGAATCAGGGGTTGAATCATCTTAAATCTCATCGGATCTATTATCGCTCCAAGTTACGTCACAACGGTGAGTTTCTCTATTTTAAGTCTTACCAAAAGACTCCCGCCACATCCAAGGTGAGTCATGAGTTTTTCAGTCTGCATAACGCATCTGGCTCGGGAAGTTGGGGAACGGGGCTAAAGGGATGGGAAAATCGCACAGATTATACGCTAGTTTGGGGGATATAGCCAGTCTGGCGTGCCGTTTGCCCATGGACGATGGCGGCCCCCAACCCCACTCTCACAGGGAGAGGGGAGCCGATCCAGTAGTCAAATTCCTGAAAGACGCGCTATAGCCGTTCTGTGGACTCACCCTCACCCCAAACCCCTCTCCCGTGAACGGGAGAGGGGTTTGGGGTGAGGGCGGTATCATGCAGAGATGAGAAACTCTATACTTGAGCCCGCTACGGTTATTTGCTCACGGTTTCAAGAGGGCGATCTCCTCGTAGCGGATCCGCCACAGACCATTACTCCTCTGATTAGAGTAGTGATACGGAATGCGGTTGGAATAGGTCTTGAAAAACAAGTTGAGCAATTGTAGGGTGGGCAATGCCCACCCTACAATTTTTAATACTTTTATCAACCGGATTTAGCATGAGCGAGCTTTAGGAACTGGACGACCATCGCCGCTCTGAAAAGAGCCTGCTATCGCATTCCACAACTGTTGCAAGGACGGCTATAGCTTTCGAGTCCCCCTTCCAGAACTGACGATTTTGAGGAGCGCACCCCCTAAATGTAGAGGCGATTCTCAAATCGCCTCTACATTTAGAGGGAATTCTCAAAATCTGCGTAAGTCCTGGCTTTTTCTGACCGATATAGCATTCCTGGCAGGATTTGTACCCTCACCCCTAGTCCCCTCTCCCACTTTGGCCCGCCAACGGTTGGGGTCCGCCGACGTCTTCCACAACGGCACTTCATGATTGCGATCGATCCCAATCGGATTCCCCATTAATCACCTCAGATCATGAGTCAATCCCCTGGTTTCAGGGTTTGACATAAATCTTGCAGGCGCTCATAATCGAGCAATTCAATTTGTGAGCCACGAATCTCAATTAATCCTTCAGTTCTGAGAGTATAAAAAGCTCGGGACAGGGTAGCTGGAATCGTTCCCAGAATCGCAGCCAGTTGACTCTTCGGGACATCAAGGGTAACAAAATTTGTCGATTGGGAGCGATTAGATAGATTTTCAGGGTCACTTGGGGTTAACTTCAGTAAGTAATTCGCTAATCGTTGGGGTACATCCTTAAATGATAATTCTTCAATAACGGCAGTGAGATGGCGTAAATGTTGGGAAAGGCTGATCAGCATATTGATCCCAATATCAGGATACTGATGGAGCAAATCCATCACCGCTAGACGGGGAAAAAACAGCAACTCAGTGGGTTCCAAGGTGGTGGCGGAAGCGGGAAAGGGTTTTCCATCTAAGGCGACAACTTCCGCAAAGTTGTCCCCGGACTCAAAAATCCGCAGAATTTGTTCTTTGCCCGTCACAGAAAGATTAAAAAGTTTGACCCGGCCCAATTTCACAATAAAAAAGCCACTCGCGGGTTCTCCTTGTTTAAAAATAACTGCACCTTTCTTAAAGGTTTGAAACTGTGCCACCTCAAGGATGGTCTTCAACTGTTCCCCAGATAGCCCTTGAAAAATCAGGGTAGTTTGTAGCCAATGGGGTATTTCTGTGATTTTATCCATCTTATATCCGTCAGGGTACTGTAACCATCTCTAACGCATCCCGCTGACTACTGGTTTTGATATGTTTATCCAGCAATCTTGCTCGCATTGTCTCATAATGCGCTCCCCAAAAAACCGCAGGTATCCCGAGTACAACTACTCAGGAGGATAAAACTTTAGAATCTCTTAACTTTATTTTTGACTTAAGTCAAAGACTTCAGCACCACAACTCGCCTACTCTGGAAATTGAACTCTCAAATGGTGGAAAAAACCCTAGCTGTAATCATCCCCTTAAACCCTTGAGGAGAGTCATTGTATTCACACTCTCTCAAATTGCTTCCCTCATCAATTGACCAACTCTTGAGATTGAAATTATGGCGAACCCAACCTTTGATGTGGTGGCAACGACGCGAGAGCGTCCCCGTCAATTTGGGCTTCCAGCATGGCTGGTACTCATTTGCATTGTCACCTTTTCTGTGTTAATTGCTGCCGGTGCAGTGATTTATAAAAACGCTCCACCCATCCCCGCCACAGTCGTTTCCCCGCAACAAGAAATTATCTTGACCCAAGAGACGATCCAAGCCGGTCAAGAAACCTATCTAGCCCGGGGCGGCCAACATATTGGCAGCATTTGGGGACATGGCAGCTACCTCGCGCCGGATTGGACTGCGGATGTCTTACACCGTTGGGGTTTAGCAACAGCAGGAATTCTCTATACGGGTGATACCAATTTTAGTCAAGCGGATTTAGAAGCCCTCCCGGTGGTGGAACGGGCCCAAATTCAGGCCCAAGTCCAACAGGAATTTAAGGTCAATCGCTATGATCCTGAGACCGGGGCCTTAACCTTGACGACGGCGCAAACCCAAGGACTCGCCAAGGTGTTTAAAGACTATCAAACCCTGTTATCCCAAGGGTCGGCAGTGCATTCGATTCCGAGTGGCTGGTTTAAGGATGGGACGGAAATTCGCAATGTGACCGGGTTCTTTGCTTGGACGGCTTGGGCTGCCGCCAGCAATCGCCCCAACAGTCCCTTTTCCTATACGGCCAATTGGCCCCATGATGACCTGATTGGGAATCAAGCGCCGGGGCAGTTTGTGATTTGGTCGATTGTTTCGGTGATTGTGCTAATTGCGGCGATCGCCCTGTTTCTCTTCGTTTATATCACCCAAGAAGATGCCGAAGATGTGCAAACCGTTGCCCAACGTCCCGCCATTCGCCTCGCCACCCCCAGCCAAAGAGTAACCACCCTGTTTTTTGGGGTCGCGATGGCCCTGTTTGGGGTGCAAATGTTGATGGGGATGGTAACGGCTCACTACGCCGTGGAAGGGGAAGGATTTTATGGCATTCCCCTTCAGCAGTATTTACCCTATGCCGCCTCTCGGACTTGGCATTTACAACTGGCAGTATTCTGGATTGCCACCTGCTGGTTAGCGGCGGGTCTATACTTTGGGCCCCGTTTCGGCAAACATGAACCTAAACTGCAAGCGTGGGGCAATGGTGCGCTGTTAGCCGCCCTCACTGTCGTGGTGGTGGGTTCCCTCGTGGGGGCTTGGTTTGGCATTCAAGGTTATTTAGGGGATAAAAGTTTCTGGTTCGGTCATCAGGGTTATGAGTATGTCGAACTCGGTCGCGTCTGGCAATTGTTGTTAATTGGTGGCATGGTGTTCTGGCTTTGGCTCATGTTCCGCGCCCTGAAACCAGCCCTGAAAGCCGAGGGCGACAAAACGGGACTGAACCACTTTTTCCTTTATAGTGCGATTACCATTCCCCTGTTTTATGCCTCCGGGTTAATGTACACCAACCACACGCCGATTAGTATTGCAGAATACTGGCGTTGGTGGGTGGTGCATCTGTGGGTTGAGGGGTTTTTCGAGGTATTCGCGACAGTGGCGATCGCCTATCTGTGCAGTGAACTCGGGTTCCTCAAACGTTCCTCTGCTCTACGGGCTACCTATCTCACTACCATCCTTTATCTGGGTAGTGGCGTAATCGGCACGTTGCATCATCTTTACTTTTCCGGAACCCCCGTCTTCATTACCGCAATGGGTTCCGTCGCTTCCGCCCTAGAAGTGGTTCCCCTGACCTTGATTGGGTTTGAGGTGGTGAAATCCCTGAAACTGTCTCGGGAAGCCGAGGGCTTTTATCGGATGCCTCTCAAGTTCTTTATCGCTACTTGTTTCTGGAACGTCATCGGGGCTGGGGTATTTGGGTTCTTAATCAACCCGCCTATTGTGTTGTATTACTCCCAAGGGTTGAATACGACCCCCATCCATGCTCATTCCGCCCTCTACGGGGTGTATGGTTCCTTGGCGATCGCCCTGATGCTCTTTGCCTTACGGGAAATCACCCCCGATCGCTTCTGGGATGAGAAAAACTTGAACTTCTCCTTCTGGTGGATCAACGGGGGATTAGTAATCATGATGGTCACCGGACTCATTCCCAACGGCTTTTATCAACTGGTCCAATCCGTCAATCACGGCACTTGGTATGCCCGCAGTGCGGAAGTGATTAGTTCCCCCTGGATGCAGTGGACCGTGTGGTTGCGGATTCCCGGGGACATTATCTTTGCTGTCGGTGCCGTGATGTTAATCTATTGCGTCGCACAATCTCTGTTTGGGATTTTCCAACAACCCACCCAAGACCAGCCCACAGACTCTTTAGTAACGCCATCTTCGGCTCCTTAGTCGGTCTTTAAGCCTGGGTCGGTCTAAATCCTGTTATATTCCAGCAACCCAGGCTTAAACCATTCTCTTAAGCCCCCTCTCTTAAGCCCCCCTTAATAAGGGGGGTTGGGGGGATCAATCCTTGTTTTTGCAAGAAGTCTAATCAAAAGAGAGAGAGAAATTATGACAACGTTATATGAAAAACTCGGTGGAGCCGACGCGGTTAATTTAGCCGTTGATAAGTTCTATGAACGAGTCCTCCAAGATGACCGCATCAAACACTTTTTTGCCGATGTGGATATGGTGAAACAACGAGCCCACCAAAAAGCCTTTTTCACTTACGCCTTTGGGGGCACCGATAAATATGACGGGCGCTATATGCGAGAAGCTCATA
>CAYUEH010000029.1:8220-12410 GCA_964442465.1 uncultured Laspinema sp.
TACGCCTTTGGGGGCACCGATAAATATGACGGGCGCTATATGCGAGAAGCTCATAAGGAATTAGTGGAAAAGCACGGTTTGAACAGTGAACACTTTGATGCAGTGGCGGAGGATTTGATGGAAACCTTGAAAGAAATCGGGGTTCCAGAGGATCTGATGGCAGAAGTCGCTGCCGTTGCTGCCGCACCTCAACACAAAAAAGATGTTTTAAATCAGTAAATTCAATCGTATTCAGGAGTTGAACAATGACGACCTTTCAGATTAGTGATACCGTAGGGGCGATCGTCCGCGATCATCCTTCCCTCTCCCGACTATTTGAGCAAGCTAAAGTAGACTATTGCTGTGGTGGTAAAAAGACTTTGGACGAAGCGTGCCGTTTACAGGGGATTGACCCCCAAGCGTTTCTCGCCCAGTTAGCCGACTATGCTACAACGGAAACAGTCTCAGAAGTGAATCCATCGGCTCTGTCTTTGAGCGAATTAGCCGATCACATTGAGCGGATTCATCATGCTTACCTCCATGCTGAACTGCCCCGTCTTGACCAAATGGTGACGAAGGTAGCGAGGGTACATGGTGACAAAGAACCCCGCCTGCATCAAGTGAAAGATATTTTTCTGGCCCTGTCCGCAGAATTAGCGACTCACCTGATGAAGGAAGAACAAATCTTGTTTCCCATGATTCGCAAATTGGAAACCAGTGATACCGTGCCTTCGTTCCACTGTGGGACGATCGCCAATCCGGTTCGCCAGATGGAATTTGAACATGATGAAGCAGGAGTCGCTTTGGCACAACTGCGGGAACTGACCGATGAGTTCACCCCGCCAGAATGGGCTTGTAATACCTATCGTGCCTTACTGGATGCTCTGCTGACCTTTGAGCAGGATATGCACCAACACATTCACAAGGAGAATAATGTGCTGTTTCCCCGGGGGATGGCAATGGAGCAGCAAAAAGCGGGTTGATGATGAGTTTTTATAGGTCAACTTGAGTGGTGTTGAAAAGTTGACCTAAACCCAGGAAACTTGTAATCGGGATTCCCTCACCCGTTCACTCCATTACTTGATGGATGATGGATGACGGATGAGGGAGAAGTTAGAACTTTGGAGGTTGTGATGGATCGAGAGGAAGCAAGTCCAACTCCCCCGGAAATGTATCAACAGTTTGTGGAACGTTATCCCCAACTGGAAAAGGCTTGGGAGCAACTGAGTGCAGCGGGTCGAGAGGGACCCTTGGAGGATGCCAAGACTATCCGGCTGCTCAAGTTGGGGATTGTCATTGGTGCAATGCGGGAAGGTGCAGTGCGGGCCAATGTCCGCAAGGCGATCGCCCTCGGGATTTCCCCCGCCGAGATTGAACAAGTCATTGCCTTAGCTGCTGGTACTTTGGGGATGTCTGCTACCGTAGCCGTTTTTTCCTGGACACGCAGTGAGATAAATAAAAGTGCTGAAAAGGAGGCGAACAAGTGATGCTATGGATGTCACGATGGATTCCCACCTCGAAACAGTGGTGGTCCCGTTGGGGTAAATCTTTAGGGGTTCTGCTATTAGTGGGACTGCTCTGGATAGGCTGTATAGCAAGCGCCACGGCGGGTACTGTGGAGGAAGGGAAAGCGCTATTTGAACAATCCTGTGCCTCCTGTCATTCAATGGATGGGAGTGGGGCGAGTTATGGGCCAGATTTGCAAACCGTGAGCCAACGGCGCGAACGCGATTGGTTAGTGAGATGGATTGCCAACCCCCAAGCGGTGATTGATTCCGGAGATGCGATCGCCCAAGAAATCCTGAAGCAATACAACGGCGTTCCCATGCCAAACATGGGACTAGAACCGGAGCAAGTAGAAGCCGTGGTCGTTTACTTAGAAGCAGCGGCCCAGGATAAAAGTGCCGTCGCCCCCGTGAGCGGCAGTCAGGACATGGCATCGGTTCCCGAAGAACTCACACCCCCTAACCCCGCCACTACAGACAATAATTCTATGGGGAATGCGGTCATTGGTCAAAAGCTCTTTGCCGGAACCATCCCCTTTGCAAAAGGCGGGCCTGCCTGTATGTCCTGTCATACAGTGAATACCGTAGGAGCTTTACAGGGGGGCACATTGGGGCCAAACCTAACCCATGTCATCGATCGCTATACAGAAGTAGGACTCAAAGGGGTTTTGCCCACCCTCCCCTATCCCACCATGCAAGGCATTTATGAAAACAAATTGCTGACTGAAGAAGAACAAGCACAACTGCTCGCCTTCTTCAAAGCCGCCAATAGTGCTGAAACCGAAAGTCAGGGTTCAACCCCTGAAAGTTCTTCTGCATCGCAGTCTGAATCATTTCACTTGTCAGCAACCTGGGCCTTTGTACTCCTAGGAATCGGCGGATTTTTCCTGTTTGCACTCCTGAGTCAGATCACTTGGCGCGATCGCCTCACCGGGGTACGCCAACGCTTAGTAGAGGGACATAAATCATGAGTTGGATTACAGATATCACCAACCCCGACCTGCGCCAGTGGGAAGAATTCTATCGCAATCGCTGGCAACATGACAAAGTAGTCCGCAGCAGTCACGGAGTCAACTGCACCGGCGGCTGTTCCTGGGCGATTTACGTCAAAGATGGCATCGTCACCTGGGAAATGCAGCAAACCGACTACCCCGACCTAGAAGACGGCATTCCCCCCTGTGAACCCAGAGGCTGTCAACGAGGCATTAGTTATTCTTGGTATATTTACAGCCCCATTCGAGTCAAATATCCCTATTTGCGCGGCGTACTCATGGACTTGTGGCGGGAAGCCAAACGGCAGCACAGCGATCCCGTTGTCGCCTGGGAATCCATCGTCGGCGATGAAACCAAACGTCGCCAATATCAACAAGCTCGCGGCAAAGGCGGAATGCGTCGCACCAGTTGGGAAGAAGTCCTAGAACTCACCGCCGCCTCCACCATTCACACCATCAAACAACAGGGCCCCGATCGCGTCATTGGCTTCTCCCCCATCCCCGCCATGTCGATGCTCAGTTATGCCGGAGGTTCCCGCTTCCTGCAACTCATGGGCGCTGTGAACTTGAGTTTCTACGACTGGTATAGCGACCTCCCCAACGCCTCCCCAGAAGTGTGGGGGGAACAAACCGATGTCGCTGAAGCTGCCGACTGGTACAAATCCCGCTTCATCGTGGCAATGGGGTCTAACCTGAACATGACCCGCACCCCAGACGTTCACTTCATCGCCGAAGCACGCCACGCCGGGGCAAAATTTGTCGTCTTCTCCCCCGATTTCAGCCAAGTTGCCAAGTACGGCGACTGGTGGATTCCCGTCCATGCCGGTCAAGATGGAGCCTTCTGGATGGCGGTAAACCACGTCATCCTTCAGGAGTTCCACGTTAACAACCCCAGCGACTATTTCATTAATTACCTCAAACAATACAGCGACGCGCCTTTCCTCGTTGTCCTGGATGAACAAGAAGGGGGCTACCGGGCGGGACGGATGTTAAACGCCCAGCAATTGGGGGAATATCACACCGTTGAAAACGCCGCCTGGAAATATCTCGTCTTTGACCAAACCACCAACCGCCCTCGGATGCCCCAAGGCACCATCGGTTTTCGCTGGCAAACCCAAAAAGGTCAGTGGAATTTGGAAATGAAAGATGGGGTGGATGGGTCAGAAATTTCGCCCCTCTTGACCCTACTCAGTCATGAGGATCAGACCCTACCTGTTCAATTTACAGATTTTGCCGGGGAACGGACCGTAGCGCGACAAGTTCCCATCAAGTATCTGGACACCGAATCCGGGCGCGTCGCCGTCACCACCATCTACGACTTGCTCATGGCGCAGTTTGGGGTGAGTCGGGGGTTAACGGGAGACTATCCCCAAAATTACGACGATGAGACGAATCCCTATACCCCCGCTTGGCAAGAGAAATTCACCGGAATCGATCGCAAGACGTTGATCCAATTTGCACAGCAATGGGCGACAACCGCCGATCGCACTGAAGGCAAATGCTGCATCATTATCGGTGCGGGAATTAACCACTGGTATCACAATAACTTGATGTACCGGGCCGCTATGACCGGATTGATGCTCTGTGGCTGTGTGGGACGCAATGGCGGCGGATTGAATCACTATGTGGGTCAGGAAAAACTCGCGCCGCTCTCTTCTTGGACGAGTCTGGCAATGGCGTTGGACTGGATGAAACCGCCTCGGTTACAGAATGC
>CAYUEH010000029.1:12510-14299 GCA_964442465.1 uncultured Laspinema sp.
CAGCAACTGCAAAGCGGAGAGCTGAAGTTCGCCGTCGAAGACCCGGATGCCCCGGAAAATTGGCCCCGGGTTTGGTATATTTGGCGGGGGAATGCCCTGATGTCTTCGGCCAAGGGTCATGAGTATTTCCTCAAGCATTATCTGGGAACTCATACGAATGCGATCGCCCCAGAACTCGACAGCAATCCCTGCCAAGAACCCGTCACCTGGCACGAAAAAGCCCCCGAAGGCAAACTCGATCTGGTGGTGAATATTAACTTCCGGATGGATACTTCTGCCCTGTACTCCGATGTCGTTCTCCCCACCGCCACCTGGTACGAAAAGAACGACCTCAACAGTACCGATATGCACTCCTACATTCACCCCCTCACAGCGGCAGTTGCCCCCAACTGGGAGTCTCGGAGTGACTGGGATATCTTTAAAGCCCTCGCCCAAAAAGTGAGCGAATTGGCAAAAGTTCATCTCCCCGAACCGATTAAGGACTTGGTGGCAGTGCCTCTCCAGCACGACACCCCGGCAGAAATTGCCCAACCCTCCATCAAAGACTGGTCAAAAGGGGAATGTGAACCGATTCCCGGTAAAACCATGCCCAACTTTGTGGTAGTAGAGCGGGATTACGTTAATTTATATAACCGCTTTATTTCCTTTGGCCCCGCCGCCCGTAAAGATGGCATGGGCTTACATGGACTACATTGGGAGATTGATGACCTCTATGATGAATTGGTCAAAACTCAACCCCTACCCCAGTGGGATGAACATCACTATCCCTCCGTTAAAGATGCCGTAGAAGCGGCCAATGTCATTCTATACTTGGCCCCGGAAACCAATGGAGAAGTGGGATACCGCGCCTTTGCAGCAGAGTCGAAAAAAGTCGGCTTACCCCTGACGGACTTAGCCGAACCCACCCGAGGTGTGCGCTACCAATTCAGCGATTTAGTCCAACAACCCCGGCGATTGCTCAATAGCCCTTGCTGGACTGGGATTATGACCAATGGTCGCCCCTATTCAGCATTTTGCCTGAATGTGGAACGGTTAGTCCCCTGGCGCACCCTCACCGGGCGGCAGCATTTCTACCTTGACCATGAGGGATACATCGCCTTTGAGGAAAATCTACCCACCTACAAACCCAAACCCGATCTTCATCTAGCCGATGACTTGGTGATGCTCAATGGTCATCAGCCCTCGGATAACACCCTGGTGCTGAACTATCTCACTCCCCACGGTAAATGGCACATCCACTCGATGTATTCTGAAAACCATCGGATGCTCACCCTTTCCCGTGGCATTGAACCCTTCTGGATGAACGATCGCGATGCTGCATCCATTGGCATTGAGGATAACGACTGGGTGGAGGTGTTTAACGATCATGGTGTGGTGGTGACCCGGGCGGTGATCAGTGCCCGGATTCCCCGGGGAATTAGCATCCTGTATCACGTCATGGAGCGCACCATGTCAGTACCCAAGTCCCCGGAACGGGGTAATCGGCGCGCAGGCGGCCACAATAGCTTGACGCGCATTCGCCTCAAACCTGTGTTGATGATGGGGGGATACGGCCAGTTTAGCTATGCCTTCAACTATTGGGGTCCTACGGGGGTCAACCGGGATACCTTTGTAGCAGTGCGGAAGCTCAAAGGGGAACCCCAGTTTTAGAAACAAACCCGATCCCCCCCCGCCCCCCTTAAAAAGGGGGGAGCAAGAAAGAGGTTTAATCTCACAATTCTTGTCTCAAAAAGGCTCAAAGTCCCCCTTCTTAAGGGGGATTTAGGGGGATCAAACGAGGGCTACTCAA
>CAYUEH010000029.1:14399-19131 GCA_964442465.1 uncultured Laspinema sp.
CTCAAAGTCCCCCTTCTTAAGGGGGATTTAGGGGGATCAAACAAGGGCTACTTATTAAATATAAGAGGAAAAACACAATGGATATTCGCGCTCAAGTGTCGATGATGTTCCATCTTGATAAGTGCATTGGTTGTCATACTTGCAGTGTTGCTTGCAAGAATGTTTGGACCGATCGCCAGGGAACGGAATATATGTGGTGGAATAACGTAGAAACCAAACCGGGAACGGGTTATCCCACTCAATGGGAAGATCAGGAGCAATATAAGGGCGGTTGGCAGCAGAAAGAGAAAAAAAATGAAGAGGATGAGAATGACATTGATCTGCGATCGACCAGCAAGGTGAAAGGTCTCACTAATATTTTCCACCAGCCCTATCTCCCCAGTATTGATGATTACTACGAACCCTGGACTTATAAGTATGGGGATTTGATTGATGCTCCCGCCGGAGATGACCAACCCACAGCCCGCCCCGTTTCCCTGATTACGGGAGATGACATTGATATTCAAGCCGGTCCCAACTGGGATGATGACCTAGGCGGTTCCCCCATTTATGCCGCCAATGACCCGAATTTGGATGCCCTCACCCCTGCTGAACGAGAAACGCTGTTTGAAATCGAGCGGTTGGTGTTCTTCTATTTGCCCCGGATTTGTAACCATTGCGCCAATCCCAGTTGTGTGGCTTCCTGTCCCTCTGGTGCGCTCTACAAACGGGGGGAAGATGGCATTGTGTTGGTGAACCAAAATGTCTGTCGCGGTTGGCGCTATTGTGTTTCGGCTTGTCCTTACAAGAAGGTGTACTACAACTGGAAAACCGGGAAATCAGAAAAATGTATTCTTTGTTATCCCCGCTTAGAAACGGGTCAGGCTCCGGCTTGTTTCCATTCCTGTGTGGGACGGATTCGCTATTTGGGCGTAGTGTTATATGATGCCGATCGCATTCATGAAATTGCCTCGGTGGATCAGTCGGAATTGGTGGCGAAACAGCGGGAATTGATTCTCGACCCCTTCGATCCCGATGTGATTGCCGAAGCCAAACGCTGCGGGGTGCATGAGTCGGTGATTGATTCCGCTCAAAAGTCTCCGGTGTATAAGTTTGTCAAAGAGTGGGAGTTAGCCCTACCGCTCCATCCCGAATTTCGCACCCTGCCGATGTTGTTCTATGTCCCACCCCTGTTGCCCATTACGGGTAAGGTGGACAATGGCACTTACAGCACCGATAGCCAGGAGTTCTTTAGCTCCCTCGATCGCGCCCGGATTCCCATTCAATACATGGCGAAACTGTTTTCCGCCGGTAATGAGGAAATCGTCAAACAATCCTATCGCAAGCTGATGGCGATTCGGTTGTATAAACGAGCCGAAGAAATGAATCGCCTAGATGAGCCCGAGATTGAACTGGCCCTCCAAGACGCGGGGATGACCCGGGAGCAATGTGAGGCAATTTATCGGTTGACCTCCTTGCCCACGATGGAAGACCGCTTTGTGATTCCTCCCATGCACCGGGAATATGCGATCGCCCTGATGGAAGATCCAGCAGTGCACAAAGGTTCCACGGGACTTGGTTTCCGCACTCCCCCCGAGCGAGGACTATAACCCATGAAAACACCCCTTCAACTGATTTATCAACGCTTTGCTCAACTGTTGAGCTATCCCTCTCCTGAACTGTACGAGGCCCTTGCCGATTGCCAGCAGCAGTTGACTCCGGCTTATCCGGAAGCAGCCACAGGCATCAACCAGTTTCAGGAGGCGACTGCCCCTCTCTCTCTCGAACGACTAGAGGAAATATACACCAGCACCTTTGATGTCAATCCCGTGTGCTTTCCCTATCCGGGCTTTCACCTGTTTGGTGAGAACTTTAACCGGGCGGATTTTCTGGTCAAATTAAAGCAGAAATATGAGGAGCATGGCTTTACCGCCCCGGAAAACGAACTCGCGGATCATCTCCCGGTGATGCTGGAGTTTCTCAGTATCATAGACCCTGATGCGGTTCTCACAAGGGAACTGATCGAGGATTGTTTACTCCCAGCCCTGAAAAAAATGAGTGAGGGGTTCACCGCTGATAGTCCCTATGGTGCTGTGGTGCGATCGCTGCTGAACGTTCTCCAAAACAGCCATCAACCTGCTCCCGCAACTGTTATTTAACCCATTTACCCGATTTCTAAGGAGGGTTTATGACTACTGATTTGTTATTATTTGGCATCTTCCCTTACATGGCTGTTGCCATTGCCATTGTTGCTACCTGCCTGCGCTATTTCAACGATCGCTTTTCCTACTCCAGCCTTTCCTCCCAGTTTTTAGAAAGTAAACAACTCTTCTGGGGTTCAGTCACTTGGCACTACGGCATTATGACCGTTCTCACTCTCCATGTGATTGGCTTCCTGATGCCGCGCTCAATTCTGGCCTGGAATGGCGTACCTTGGCGATTATACCTGCTTGAATCAACCGGGCTGACAATGGGATTTCTCAGCCTTTGGGGAATTGGGTTGCTGATTTTCCGCCGTGTTTCTCAACCCCGCATTCGTGTTGTCACCTCCGTCATGGATATGGTATTGCTCCTTGCCTTGCTGATACAAGTGGTTGCCGGAGTATGGACCGCCATCTTTTATCGCTGGGGTTCCTCCTGGTACGCCACCTCTGCGGTTCCTTATTTGCGATCGCTGTTCTTGTTTAATCCCGATCTCGCTACCATCACCACCCTCCCCCTGATGGTGAAAATCCACATCGTCGGGGCCTTTAGCTTAATCCTCCTCCTCCCCTTCACCCGTCTGGTTCACTTCCTGGCAGTCCCCCTGAAATATGTCTGGCGGGCTCCCCAAGTCGTCGTCTGGAACCAGCGCTCTTTCTCCTCTAAATCTGGCTCCCAGTAGGGGGTGGGGTTCAAACCACCCCTTACTTTCCTGGTCCATCCTATACCAAGATCACGATTCATACGGAATGCGGTTGGAATAGGTCTTTAAAAACAACTTGAGCAATTGTAGGGTGGGCATTGCCCACCTAATCTAGGTGGGCAATGCCCACCCTACAATTTTTCTTTCCTGGTCTATCCTATACCGAGTCCATCCTATACCAAGATCACGATTCATACGGAATGCGGTTGGAATAGGTCTTTAAAAACAACTTGAGCAATTGTAGGGTGGGCAATGCCCACCTAATCTAGGTGGGCATTGCCCACCCTACAATTTTTCTTTCCTGGTCCATCCTATACCGAGATCGCGATTCACCCTTACCAGACCTTTACTCACAGGGGGGACATGAACCATGTCTGCTCATCCATCAAACCCTATTTTTAGTCATTGGAATCCGGAAGATCCGCAGTTTTGGCGCAGCAAAGGCGCAACCATTGCCAACCGTAATCTCTGGTCCTCGATCGCCTGTTTACTCTGTGCATTTGCCATTTGGATGTCTTGGAGCATCATCACAGTGCAAATGCGGAACTTAGCATTTCCCTTTACTGATGAACAACTCTTTACCCTAGGAGCCATTGCCGGATTAACCGGGGCGACTTTGAGAATTCCTAACTCCTTTTTAGTTGCCATTTCCGGTGGTAAAAATGTCGTCGTTTTCACCACCACCCTGTTATTAATTCCCGCCCTCGGTACAGGTATCGCCCTGCAAAATCCCAACACACCCTACGGCATATTTATTGTCTTAGCTGCCCTTTCTGGGATGGGTGGGGGAAACTTTGCCTCCTCTATGTCTAACATTAGTTTCTTCTTTCCCGCCAACAAGAAAGGTGCAGCCCTAGGACTGAATGCCGGGTTAGGCAATATTGGGGTGAGCATCATGCAAGTGTTATTACCTTTTGTGATGACCTTTCCCCTGTTTGGGGTCCTAGGCGGTCGGGGTTTGCCCCTGGGTGATCCGGCGGCAGGTAAACTGATTTGGATTCAAAATTGTGGCTTTGTGTGGGTTCCGATTCTGATTCTTGTGGCGATTAATGCCAGTTTGAATATGAATAATTTACCCACCGCCAGCCCTAATGTCAAACCGGATTTGCAAGGCACAATTACGGCCTATGGTAAAACCTTGGTGTTGCTGTGCTGTGCCTTATTGACCGGGGCGATCGGGTTATATATGCTCATGGCCCTGGAACTGAGTATGTGGCTAGTCTTACCCGTAATTATCGCCTTAACCGTTGTGGTGATGGGGATGATGCAAGAGCCGTTTAAAATTTCCCTGAGTCCTCAATATCGGATCTTCAGAAATAAGCACAATTGGATCATGACCTGGTTATATACCATGACCTTCGGCTCCTTTATTGGCTATTCTGCCGCTCTACCGCTCCTGATTCAAATTGTATTTGGGCAATTGCCTGATGGCTCTCCCAATCCCAATGGTATCAACCCTTTTACCTACGCTTGGTTAGGCCCATTGGTGGGTTCCCTTGCCCGTCCTCTGGGGGGGTGGCTATCAGACAAACGGGGAGGTGCAACAGTGACCCAATGGGATACGGTGGTGATGATTGCGTCGGCTCTAGGGTTAGCCTATGTTATACAACAGGCGAGCGGTTCGGCCACACCGGAAACCTTTTTTCCGGCTTTTCTCGGCTTATTTCTCATCCTCTTCATTACCACAGGCATCGGCAATGGTTCCACATTCCGCATGATTCCGGTTATTTTTGAACCCAAGCAAGCGGGCCCGGTGTTGGGGTGGACTTCGGCGATCGCCGGTTATGGAGGGTTTATCATTCCTCGCGTTTTTGGAGAACAAATTGAAGCCGGACACGCCGAATATGC
>CAYUEH010000030.1:0-18995 GCA_964442465.1 uncultured Laspinema sp.
ACGAGCGGAATGCTCATAACTTCCCCCTTGATTTGGCTGCGGGTGAAGCGACTCCGGTTGCTTTGACTGCTCCTGCTATCAATGGTTAATCTGAGAAAAGATTAAAAAAAGCGCCTCCAATTTGGGGGCGCTTTTTTTTTGGAGATTTTTCCGACTGATATAGCAGTTCGGTGGACTGATGAGGTACTTTTTTGCATCCGGCAGGATGTTCTGGGAGAGGGGTTTGGGGTGAGGGCTGTACCTGATGGAGATAAGAAGGGCGATATCAACCCGAGTTTATATTGATGAGGACCGAAGGCATTTTCTTCAAGAATTCCCCCTTTTTTCTCCCCTTAAACAAGGGGGAACACTTGGGTATGATGCCTGCGATCGCTCAGAGATCAACTCGCACTCCGTGGGATGAATTGGGGAATCGTGCGGTTGAGGGTAGGGCGGACTCAGGGGGATTAGAGTTTCCGCAAACAGGGTAAGCGGCGACGACGGCGATCGGGTCGGAATTCTAACCCAAAGGTTTGATAATCGGAGGCACTCAGTACCCGGAAGCGATTTAATTTGACAGTGCGATCGCCATCGATACTAGAAATAATCGATTCGGGGTCACTGGCATCGCCGCCTAGTTTTTCAAATGCCTCTTTGACGGTGAGCCATTCTATCGTCCCCCGCTTGGTTTTTGTGGCAGCAGGGGTGGCGACCTCTGGAGTAGATTTAGCGCGAGTTCTACGTTTGGTGGGAGTGGGTTCCTCTGCCGGAGGCGCAGAAGCGATTGTTTTTGTTTTAGAGGTTTCTTTTGCGGCGGGGAGCTTTTTTTCAGCTTTAGCTTGACGCCGCCGTCCATTGGTCGTCTTGGTTGTGGTTTTAGTTCTAGACTGCTTAGAGGCTGGGGGTTCAGCGGGTTCTTTGGAGGCTGGGGGTTCAGCGGGTTCTTTGGAGGCTGGGGGTTCAGCGGGTTCTTTGGAGGCCCGGGTGGCCTTGGTTTCCTTGACCGTGGTGGTTCTTTTTTGGCCTTTGGTTGCAGTTTTTGTGGTACTCGGAGTCTCGACCGGGGTCGGAGGTTCAAAGGAAGTTAATCCTTCTTCTAAGACGCTGACTCGTTTGGTTAGACGGGAGAGAACATCAGAATCTAAGCGATCCATGACGCTAGAGATTTTGACCTCTAGTTCTTCGAGTCGTTTTAGGAGGGTGGTATCGGGAGTTGTTGCCGGGGTTGCCGGGGTTGCAGTTGTTTCAGGGGTTGTCGTCGGGGTGGGTTGATCTGCTTCTCCGGAAAAGACTTGTTGGAGAGCTTTAACCACGACTTCGGTGCGATTGGTTTCGGTGGAGGCAACAATCTCATCGATCGCCTCTAAGAGTTCTTCGGGTAGTCTTAAGGTAACTGGTTTGGTTGGCATTTTCTATAACGTCATACAGGGTTATCCCATCCTATAGCGTCTTGGGGACGTCATACAGGGTTGATTTGGGATTTATAGATCGAAAATACATCGAAGCGCGTCCACTTTTAGCAACGAATATTACTAGAAGGGTTAGATCGCGTTTACGAATGTGATGAAAGGTTGCTCTGAGTTGGCAGCCGATCGCGCTTGTAGACGGACGTTCTCCCTTGGGAGTGCGCCGTTCTGTTAACCTTTATAACACGACTAGAAAACAGTTTCCTACTGACAAGTCTAGTTATTTGATTGGCCCGATCGCCCTGGGGTTGGAGACGTCAGGTCGAAACATCCGGTGGCAAAGCGCTTTGCCACCTCTACTCCAATTTTTTTGCCTGTCAGACCGTCTGTCTTGCGCTATCGATTGGGACGATCTCGATTAAGCCGGTTCTCCCTACTGTGGTATTGAGATAGCTCTGCATTACCAATCCCGATTTTTATTGTAAAGTGAAGCGGTTGATTTCGTCAAAAACTTTTGTTTATTGATTCGCCGATCGCCACCGGCGTGCGATCGCTCGGTAACTTCCCCTACTCTACCCTTCTGAGTTGACTTGAAAGAAAGAAGACTTTTATTAAAAGGAATCCCCTTGAGGAGTAGCTGGTTAATTCTACAGAATGGAGCGGTTCGCTATTCTTGATCTGTCCTGGAACCTGACCCCCGAGGATGCCGGTGGAGGGGGTGATCGCCGGGACAACAAACCGGGTTTCTGCATTAGATTAGTGGCGAATCCGCAGAGATTTTCAAAAGAAACCCGCTATGTCTTCCCGTTACTGGATCGACGCTCTCTTCTGAGGCGATCGCTGGATGAATTGTGGCTGTACCCCTTGCCAAATACTTTAAGATGGATACAATAGATGGGTTGTAAATCCTCGGGTGCAGGCCGTACTCACCCCGAATTTATACCAATTTGGGTTTAAGCTGACTCCATTCCCGGACTCAAACTGAGGGGCGATCGCCGCAATCAAATGTTTTCCCTTCCCCCCTAACATAAGAGCAGGATTCCCTCGATTACTGATTTGGGCTTAAACCCATCAAACAGCGGTTGAATCCCATCAGGAGTTGCCTAACAGTCGAGGGCGATCGGCCCCTTGCACTGAGGCTGGGATGGATCTTCAATCCTATAATCGCAATGGGATGACTCGGCGCACTCCGGTGAATATTCGGCAATCAAATCGGTTCAAACCCCTTTAGTATTTGTACCGTAGGTCCCCCGTTATTGCCCTAATCCGGTTGACTCTTCAAGGGATAGCTACTCTTTACCCCAAGGGAAAAACCCGCTCAGATTGGGGTGAAATTGAGAGGGATTTGATATCAGGAATTTCCCCCGGAGGTCAAACTTGTCACATCCAGGAACTCTCACCCCGACAATATTCCCATTGAACGGGTTCAGGACAAGGCTATGCCTTATGCCTCCTTTGAAAAATTGGAGAATTGTTTCAGAAAACCCCGATGTGGGGAAGCTGATGAGATCGCCTCCCCCCATCGGGTCTTAATCCGGGGCAATAACTGCTGAGACGATCAACACTATCCCCCTGAGAAAAGCGCACATTCTTGTAATATTTCGCAATATTCATGACAGTTGGGCAGTGGATAAATGGGGTTTGAGAAGGGAAACCCAGAAGGGGAGAAGTGGCGATCGCTGACGATCGCAAAGACTCTCCTGTGCGAGGAACTCCACCGTTGTCAGCATGGAAAGGGCCACTGCTATCTCACACCCCGGAGAATATAGCAATCATGAGGTGCCGTTGTGGAAGACGTCGGCAGCCCCTTTCTCGTTGGCGGCTTTTCAAGGGAGAGGGGCTAGGGGTGAGGGTACAAATCCGGCAAGGATTGCTATAGTGTCCCGAGTAAAACTATCAAAAATCCCTAGGTATGGATCACCACTGTTCTTTATACAGAGAACGCGATTCATCAACTCCAGAACAGCGCAGAACACCGTTAAACTCTTAAAAAACCAAGATTTTCCCGGAAATACATCCTTTCCAACTCCCAGCAAACTACAGGGGAAATATAGGCACTCCAAAGCCGGTGGATAGCCTTGCAATTACACCCGGGTGAGGCAATGAAATCACCCCTAACCCAAAAGGGAGTGACCGGGTGGACAGAAATACCCAGGTGTTCCTAAAACACGAACCGACTGCCCCGAAATTAAGGGCAACCCCAGGGCAAACCTTGACCACTCTGCCTGCGATCGCTCCTAACTCCTTTCCCGCTGCCAACTCTCGGGTTAGACTAAGGCAGAAGTGACATTTAGCCTAAAATTGAGTTAGGCAACTGCCGATCCAAGCATCCCGCCATCATCTATCGCAGTCCTGGCGTGCCGTTGTGGAAGACGATGGCGGCCCCTGGGATGTTGGCGGACGGTGAACATCCTACAGGAGATGAAAATGGTACAACTCCTGCAAGGAATGCTATAGCCTGGAAGGAATTCAGTATTTTTTCTGAGCCAAAAAATAAAGAAAGCATTAAAATCACCAACAGCATAGTAACTTTTCCCGGGAAAGGTTGAATCTTAGAATAGTTCACTCCAAAATTTCAAGTCGAAATAAAAAAAGGTATATCAAATGGTCATTCCCGCAGAACCCACCCCACTCTCATCCTCCAGAACTCGCCAATTGACTCCGATGAAATCTGTAGAGTCTAGTCAACCCAGCGCATCGACTGGCAATCCAGGGATTGTGTTGGAACTGCTGGATCTCGCCTGGAATCAGGACGATGAGACCATTCCGGGAACCTTTGACGGAAAAACCCTTGCTACATCCGTGCAGAATCAGGAAGGTCATTCCCCAGGAGAGTCTAAACCTGTTCGGGTTGAGGTGAGTTTTCGTCTAGATTCAGACCACTGGAAAGAGTTAATGCAATCAATGGCGATCGCCATTGAGGAACAACAATCCTGGCAATGGGAAGGTCGCCCGATCAGTGCAAATCCTCAAACGAGTCAGCAACAGTCGGTAGAAACTCCGGGGCAAACTGACCCTCCCTTGACCCGGGAAGTTTCCCGAGTCAAGGGTTGCTCAAACCGGAGTTCGGTTCAGTCACAACGGGATTCCTCTCGGGGATGCCAGGGGGATCCTGACCCAGAACGGGATCATCCTAGTTCTGAGTCATCCTACCTCACGGCGTTGGTGGAGATTCAGGAACAGTTATTGATGGCTGTAACGCCAGATTTCGAGAGTGAAACTGAGCTCTATGAAGAGATTCTACAACGACTGGCCCAGGTGTCCGGTGCAACGGGTGCTTACTTCTGGGAAACCCAGGAGACAGGGAATGGGGGGGGGACGGGTTTACGATCGCAGTGGTATGCGGACAACTTCCCCAGGGAGGGGAGGGTCCCGAGTTTACCGGATTTAGAGCAGATCAGCCCCTGCGGGGGACAGGCGATTTCTCTGGCGATGGCGGAACTGCCGGAATCAGACCGGTCTTTTTTTGGCGATCGCCCGATCTCCTCGATTCTGCTGATTCCGGCAATTGCCGATGACTGTTGTCTGGGATGGATGGGGTTTGAGTATCCCCAAGGGAATCCTGTTCATCCCGGGTCCATTCCTGCATTGCAAACCGCAGGACGGGCGATCGGCGCTTATCGACGACAGTGTAACCGAGAGATTCAGGGGCGTGGTTCATCCCCGGTCCCGGAACCCTGGGAGGCGATCGCCTTGCTCAAACCCCAGGGAACCCTTGTGGAGATTCACACCCTGGGGGACAGAGGCAGGGGTGATTCAGGGAGAGAAGAGGAAGTGGGTCTGCCTTTTTGGAACAGTCGAGGGTGGACTCCTCCTGAATGCCAGGAAGTTTCCCATCAGAATAACGAGGCACAAGAACAATTAAAGCAGGCGATCGCGACAGCGGCGGAGGGGGAATTCGTTCGCAGTTGCCTGGAGTTCGACTTACGCAACGGCAGGGTGAAGAGGGTGAATTTTTCGATCAAACCTGTTTTTGATCGCGATCATCAAGTCTTGTTCTTGATTTGGAAGGGACAACGGGCGATCGCACCGGACCCGGTTCAGACATCGGAAGAATCATCCCAAGAACCAGAGAGTCTGATATCGGATCCGAATCCTGGGGATGGTTCTGGAGGACAACGGATTCAATTACAACCCGCGATGTTATTAACCGTCGAACTGAAACAATCGCGGTCCTACATCCGCAAACCTCATCGGACATCTGCTGATCGCGACGCCTCAACCGGATTGTTCCTGAAACATCCCAAACACCCGAAGCGCGTTCGGGTGAGGATTCCGACTCGCACTCTAGGGAATCGTGAGCGCGAGCCGATCGCCTCTGGATCGTGGCTGGAGTGGGGTGTAAATGAAGCATCCGATGCCATTGCCATTACTGACCTTAACGGGATTCTCACCTATCAAAATAGAGCATGGAAGGAACAATTTGGATATAGTCGTGATGAAATTAATGCAGCCGGAGGGATTTGCCAACTGTACGGCACTCCCGAACTGGATCGGGAAATTTGCCAAAGCGTCCGCAGAGGGTATAGTTGGTGTGCAGAAGTTTTGTTACAAAAAAAAGACCGCACCGGCAAGACGGCCTTTTTGCGCGCTCATGCCATTCCCGATGACAGAGGCACAGTTGTGGGGATTTTTAGTATTTATACCAATATCGTAGAAGTGACGATCGCCGATGGCGAGGGACAAAGCTTGTCGCAATGCGATCGCGAAAATCAGAAGTGCCTCGATCGCCTTCAGGAAAGTAACCGACGATTGCAATTAGCCCTCGAAGGCAGCAATTTGGAATTATGGGATTGGAATCTGGAGACGGGAGATTTGTTTATTGGGAAAAAATGGCGGGCGATCGCTGACTGGATGCCCGATGAAACCCACAATCCGGTCCAATCTTGGCACAGACTGATTCATCCGGATGATTTGCCTGGGGCGATCGCCGCCTGGAATCACCATCTCAACGGCGGTGTTCCAGTTTGTGAACTTGAATACCGGATTCGCACCAAAACCGGCGAATGGCAATGGATTCTGGACCGGGGAAAGGTGGTAGAACGGGATCGCCAAGGCAACATCCGGCGGATATTAGGGACTCACAAAGATATCACGCACCGTAAACAGTACCAAGAAGCTCTGGAAAAGGAACGCCTGCAACTGAGAGAAATCATTAATCGCGCACCTGTGGCGATGGCAATGCTCGATCGCGATCTGTGCTACATTGCCCATTCTCAAAAGTGGTTCAGTGATTACGGGGGGAACCTTTCGGGCCATAATCCTTCCTGGATCGGATGTCAGTTTTTTGAGGTGATACCGGATCTGTTTGAGCGATGGAGTCCCCTGCTGAAAAGGGTTTTAGAGGGAGAAGCTATCTCATGCCGTGAAGATTGCTGGGACCGGGCGGACGGGTCTAAACTCTATCAGCGTTGGGCGATTCAGCCTTGGTACAGTCCCACTGGGGAAGTTGGAGGAATTGCCATTGTCACGGATAATATTAATGAACTGGTGGAAGCTCGGGAAACTGCCCTAGAAGCAGCCCGAATCAAATCCCAATTTCTCGCCAACATGAGCCATGAAATTAGGACCCCGATGAATGGGGTGTTAGGAATGACGGGTTTATTATTACAAACCCCACTTTCTCATCAACAACGGGATTGTGCTGAAACCATCCGCATCAGTGGGGAACATTTGTTGCGAGTGATCAATGATATTTTGGACTTTTCTAAGCTGGAAGCCGGAGAAATGAATCTCGAATCTTTAGATTTTCAACTGTCAACTTGTATTGAAGAAGTCGTGGATTTATTAGCGGCTCCAGCTCATGAAAAGGGGTTGGAATTGGCGGTATGGATTGATCCAAAGGTCCCGCAACACTTAATTGGAGACCCCGCCCGCCTCCGGCAGATTCTGTTAAATTTGGTTAACAATGGGATTAAATTTACTCCCCGGGGGGAGGTGGTTGTTCAGGTCAATCAGGCGATGAAACAGGAATCTTTAGATCCAAAAGGGCAAGAAGTTTGGCTGCGGTTTACGGTGCAGGATACGGGGATTGGTATCCCGAGCGATCGCCAGCAAAAACTGTTTCAATCCTTTTCGCAAGTGGATACTTCCACAACCCGAAGCTATGGGGGGACGGGTTTGGGATTGGCGATTTGTAAACAATTTGTGGAACTGATGGGGGGGGAAATCGGGGTAGACAGTTACCCCGATCGGGGTTCTAATTTTTGGTTTGAACTCAAGTTTCGCAAACAGGGGACTCGGGTTTCTGGTTCAATTCCCCGTTGTGCTCTGCCGATCGCTTTCTCTTCGGTTAAGGTATTGGTGGCTCACCCGAGTCCCTCGACTCGTCAATCGTTGCGATATCTAGCTGCTGATTGGGAAATAAGTCTTGATGAGGTAGATAATTATAGCAGATTGTGCCAGACTTTGCAAGAGTCGTCCACCGCAGGAGAACCCTATCAAGTGGCGATCGTTGATCTTCATTTGCTCTTAGGAATTGAGTGCGATCGCCGGGAGGATGCAGACTGTAAAAATTGCACCGATTGTACCCTCAGTGAAGAGTCTCATCCCGCCCTGGTTGAAGAATTTATTCAAAAATTATCCCCGGTTCCCCCACAAACGTCTTTATTTTTGATGACCACACTCCAATATCGCGATCGCGCCTTGGCACTGGTCCAATCCTCACAACAGCGCGGATTGAGTTTTGTGGAAGGACATCTGGTCAAACCTGTGCGATCGTCCCAACTGTTGAATAGTCTGATGACTGTGGTCCTGCGCCCACCAACTGAGAAGGATCAAACCGGGTCAGGCGATCGCCAGGTTTTTCAACCCGCCAAAACCCCAGTGACACCCCGGATTCGTTCCCAGGTGAATATTTTAGTGGCAGAAGATCACCCGATTAATCAACAGGTGATTCTCCATCAATTAGAGGCATTAGGCTATCAAGGCGAATGTGTGGGCAATGGGATCGAAGCGATCGCCCGCCTTAGCCAAAAGCGTTACGATATCGTCTTGATGGACTGTCAAATGCCCGGATTAGATGGCTATCAAACCACCCAAGAAATCCGCAAACGGGAAGCAACTGGGTCCCTCGGTCCCTCTGCCGATGGCGATTCCTCGAACCCGTCCAAACCTCACAAAACCGTGGTCATTGCTCTGACTGCTCATGCCATGTCTGCGGAACGGGATAAGTGTCTCGCTGCCGGGATGGATGATTATATCAGCAAACCCGTCCAGATGAATCACTTGAGTGCGCTTTTAGAACGGTGGATTGTTCGACCCGAACAGCGGATCAGCCAGTTGAGCCAACCCATAGAACCGGACCCCTCCACTCCGGAGATCCCTCCGGATCCTGCCGGTGCGATCGCCTCGGATTCCCCACCCTCGATCAATATGGACCGTCTCGAAGAAGTCTCTCGCGGCAAAAGAACACTCCAACGCCGCTTGTTAGAGGCATTTGCCAACACTGCCACTGCGGATACCGAAGCGATCGCCTCCGCCATTCAAGCCAATGATTGTGTTAAAGTTGACCGGGTATCCCATCGACTTAAAGGCTCCAGTGCCAATGTGGGAGCGCAAGGGATGTCCGCCCTAGCTGAACAGATAGGCACTCTGGCTCAGGAAAATCGCTTATCTGAAGCCAACTCACCTTTATCTCGCTTGCAAGCTCAATTACAGCGCGTTCGCGAGTTTATTGACACTCATTTAACCGAGTTACTTTAAATCCGACGGTGAAACGGTTAACCCACCCCCTCGGATTTTTTACCCGGGGTTGATTGGTGAATCAGCCCCTCTTATGCAGAGAGGTTTGGGGGGATAGGTTTCCAATTTAAACAACCAGAAACCGGGTTTCTAGTCCTCACAGACTGGAGCCTAACCTCCATGTTTTAGCAACCTCCCCAGGTGATTCACGAGGATACCGATACTTTAATAGTAGCCGGTCTAAATTATCATAAAAATCAGGGTACATTATGTTTAGAGTTCCAGGGCAACGGGAAAAAATTAAACGCAAAAATTATCAATGATAACTAGATTATGGGTAAAATTTTAGTGATTGATGATGATATTACGGTCCAGATTGTTTTGCAAGACTTGCTCGAAAGTGAAGGTCATGAGGTGGCGATCGCCTCTGATGGCGAGGAGGGTATCCATCAGGCGGCACAACTCCGTCCCGATTTAATGATTTGCGATTGGATGATGCCCCAATTGGATGGATTAGCCGTCTGTAAGCACGTCAAAGCCAACCCCGCTTTATCCAGTACCTTTTTTATTCTCTTAACCGCCCGCGAACTGGTGACCGATCGCGTGATTGGTTTGGACTCCGGGGCGGATGATTTCCTCTCTAAACCCATCGACACTGAGGAACTCATGGCCCGGGTTCGCGCCGGTTTACGCCTGAGTAAAACCCTCAAGGATTTACAACGCGCCCAGTCTCAATTAATCCAAAGCGAAAAAATGTCCAGCATTGGTCAACTCGTCGCTGGCGTCGCTCATGAAATCAACAATCCCGTTACCTTTATTTACAGCAATCTCGGTCATCTCCAAGACTATACTCAAGACTTAATTGACCTAGTGCAGTTGTATCAAAAAGAAGTCAATCAACCCAGTGATGTGATTCAAACTAAACTCGAATCTATCGATTTTAATTTTATGTTGCAAGATTTACCTAAAGTTATTGGTTCTATGCAAAATGGGAGCGATCGCATTCGCAAAATCGTCTTATCTCTTCAAGAATTTACCCATTTTGAACGGTCGGGACTCCAGTGCATTCAAATCAATGAAGCCCTAGAAAATACTTTGTTAATTTTAGGCCATCGCTTGCAATCTAACGAAACCAATCAACAAATTAATGTGATTAAAAATTATGGAAATTTACCCGCTGTTGAATCCTACGCGGCCCAAATTAATCAAGCCTTTTTACAAATCCTTAATAATGCCATTGATGCCATAGAAACTTCCGGTCTGTATTCCGCTTCCCATCCCGGTTGTTTGACTATTCAAACTGAAAGATTAAGCGAAGATCGAGTTTTGATTCGGATTGCCGATAATGGTCCGGGAATTCCCGAGTCCATTAAATCCCAAATTTTTGACCCCTTTTTTAGTACGAAATCCGTCGGTTCAGGAACCGGACTCGGATTATCAATGGTTTATCAAATTGTGGTCCAGCAACATCAAGGAACAATAGAATGTATTTCTCATCCCCAAAAAGGAACCGAATTTAAAGTTGAATTACCCATTCGTATTCAGGCGGCTAAATCCAGCGATCGACCAGCTATCAAAACTGAAGATTTTGCCTTAAAGCAACTAGAGTGAGAAATAGTAAATCACAGGAAGTTGTAAATTTATCCCCCGCCTGTAGGGGCGATTCGAGAATCGCCACGACTCCTCAATCCGGTCCATAGTTCTAATTTCAGACGAATTTAAGTTAAGCTAACACTATAACCGACTCTTTCCCCTAATATTGCTTATGTCCGATCGCCCCATTTATCTCGACTGTCATGCCACCACCCCAGTAGATCAACGGGTGATTCAGGCAATGCTGCCTTACTTTACCGACTATTTCGGGAATCCCGCCAGCATCAATCATCAATATGGATGGGAAGCTGAAGCGGCCATTCAACAAGCTAGAGAAACCCTAGCGGATGCCATTCATGCCTCCCCAGAAGAAATTATTTTTACCAGTGGCGCAACGGAAGCCAATAATTTAGCCATTAAAGGGGTGGCAGAAAGTTATTTTCAAAAAGGACGGCATATCATTACGGTTCAAACGGAACATAATGCCGTTCTTGACCCCTGTGCCTACTTGGAAACTTTGGGATTTGAAATTACCTATTTGCCGGTTAAACCCGATGGATTGCTAGATTTATCCGAATTAGAAAGTGCCTTGCGGGCCGATACCGTGTTGGTCTCCGTGATGGCGGCAAATAATGAAATTGGGGTGTTACAACCCTTAAAAGAAATTGGGTGGCTGTGTAAAGAAAGGGGGATTATTTTTCATAGTGATGCAGCACAGGCGATTGGCAAAATCCCCCTGGATGTGCAGGAGATGCAGGTGGATTTAATGTCATTAACCGCCCATAAAATCTATGGACCGAAAGGGGTGGGTGCACTGTATGTTCGTCGGCGGAATCCTCGGGTGAAAATTGCGCCTCAGATTCATGGGGGAGGACATGAAAGAGGATGGCGATCGGGGACACTGTATGTGCCTCAAATTGTGGGATTTGCCAAAGCGGTGGAGTTGGGATTGGCAGAAATGGAGTCAGAATGCGATCGCCTGACAACATTGCGACAGCGGTTATGGGAAAAATTACAATCTCTGGAGTCAGTGTTTTTGAATGGTCATCCCACCCAACGATTAGCGGGTAACTTAAATATAAGTGTAGCGGGAGTGGATGGTCAAGCGTTGTTGTTGGGATTGCAATCGGTGATGGCGGTATCATCAGGTTCCGCTTGTACTTCGGCTAAAATTGCGCCGTCTCATGTGTTGGAAGCAATCGGGCGATCGCCGGAATTGGCCTTTGCTTCGGTGCGATTTGGTATCGGGCGATTTAATACGGTTGAGGAGATTGATCGAGTGGCGCAACAGGCGATCGTCACGATTGAATCGTTGCGGAAAGTTCGGGGAGGATTGGTGAGGTAGAGGGATAAACCACTGATTTCACGGATTTTCACTGAGGGATTTGGGGATTTGATTGAGGGAGATTTGAGTTTTTTTCAATTAGCCAGTAGGTGATCATTTGTCCTTTTCCTTTGATGGTGATGGGTCCTCGTTTTTGGAAGATGAATTGGTGGTTGAGGCGATGGTAGGTTTCGGTGGTGACTTGAATTTTACCGGGAAGGCCGGAGGATTCCATGCGGGATGCGACGTTTACGGTGTCTCCCCAGAGGTCGTAGATGAATTTTTTGAGGCCAATGACTCCGGCGACGACGGGTCCGGTATTGATGCCGATTCTGATTTGAAAGTGTTGGCCGGTCATGATGCAGAAGTCTTGGACGGCTTGCTGCATTTCTAGGGCCATTGCTGCGATCGCCTCGGCGGAGTCAGGACGTTGTTCGGGGAGTCCCCCGACGACCATGTAAGCATCACCGATGGTTTTAATTTTTTCTAATCCATGTTTTTCCGCAAGGCGATCGAAGGTGGAAAAAATGTGATTTAGCCATGAGACTAATTGAATGGGAGAGACGCGAGAGGAGAGGGTGGTAAATCCTACAATGTCGGCAAATAAAATGGTGACATCGGGGAAATAGTCGGCGATGGCGGTTTGATTGTTCTTTAACCGTTTGGCGATGGCTGCGGGGAAAATATTGAGTAATAATTGTTCAGATTTTTCTTGTTCGGCTTGGAGTGCTTGGGTGCGATCGCGGACTTTTCTTTCCAGCGATCGCGAATATTCTGCCAGTTGTTCGTGAGAGGATTTGAGTTGAGCACTCATCTGATTAAAGGCTTTGGCTAAGGTCCCCAATTCATCGGACCGATCGACCCAAACCCGGCGTTCAAAATCCCCATTGGCGATCGCCATACTCGCTTGACTCAGTTGCCACAAGGGATAGGTAATCCATCGCGCCGTCATTAATCCTACTCCAATCGCCACCATTAACGCCACCAACGATAACTGAATGGTGGTGCGGGTATTCACCTGAATTCGTTCCATAAAATCCGCTTCTGGGACGACCACCACAATCAACCAATCCAAATTTTCTCCTTCTGAAAAAGGAACAACTTGGACAAATTTGAGGTCACCTTTAATCTGAAAGGACAGTTGTTTCGGATGTTTAATTTGCGACAGGTCTCCAAAATAAGTCTTTAAATATTTTGCGCTTTCCCGGATTAAAAAATCCTCCACATCCACTGCGGCAATCCGATTCACTTGATTGCCTTCGATTTGATAGGGAAGTTGAGGGACTGAAGTGGCCACCAACAGTCCCGATCGCTCCATAATAAAGGTCTGTCCAGATTTGCCAATTTTAATCGTTTCTAAAAATTCCCGAATATGGGATAACACAAAATCCACCCCTAAGACTCCGCGCAAAATTTCCCCCTCGTCATACAACGGTTGTGCCAGGGTAATTTTCAGCCTAGGGTCTTTAAAATCCACATAAATATCACTCCAAATCGGTTGATTGGCCTGCACTGCTTTCTCATACCAAGGCCGAATTCGCGGGTCATAAGGATTACCCGACTCTAATAATTCCCCCGGATTGCCGAAATTATCAACGGCGTAACTGTGAAAATTTCCCCCAGTAGAACGACCGGCGCGACCAATTTCCCAGCGGTTATTATTTTGAAAGCCTAATCCGATAAATTCCCCATCAGCACCGCCTAAATAAATCGCTGAAACCGTAATGCGATCGACTAAATTTCGCTGCCGCCAAAATTGCCGAGTTAGACTCCCCGTATCTTGGGAATTCAGGTGACCTAACTCGATCGCATTGGCATTAATTTGATTAATCACCCGAGGCGCTTGTAAATAGTCCTTCAACTGGGTTTCAATGCGAGCCACAATTTCCGCACGTAACTGCGCTGCTAAATCATTAACCGCTTGTTGTCCATTTTGCAAGGATAGCCACCCCGTCAATCCCACTGCCACGGAAATTTGCAGGACAAATGGCACGACGAGCACCAGACGGATCGGGAATTTCCAGGTCTGAAACAGACGTTTGGGATTCAAAATGAAATTGCGTGTCACGCTCATAGTTAACCCCTTAGCGGGAAGAATTGCTCCCTCGTCTTGGTCCCTCAAGATGGTCTGGAAATAGTCTGGTATAGACTCTCTCAAGTTGTAGCTGTTTCCCAAACCCCAGTGGGTGGGTTATCCAGTTTCGGCTAAATCAATATAGAATCAATCTGGATTTTTTAATTCCTTGTTTTACCCGAGCCTGTCTTCCCACTCCCATTACCAAACACTTTGCGATCGCTCATTCACCACGCGATCATAAACCACTTCGGTTTGTTGTGCCAATTTCGGCCAACTAAATCGCCGGTTTAAATCCGCGTAAGCATTATCAATCAACCACTGCACATACCCTGGATTTTTCAAAACATCGAGGATTCCCCAAGCGAGGGAGTCGGGATTATTGGTCCAGGTGACGACGCCGGTTTTGCTATGTTGGACCACCTCGGGTAATCCTCCTGTATCAGAGACCACCACAGGCACTCGGGCGGCAAAACTTTCTAAGGCAACAATGCCAAAGGGTTCATAGAGACTGGGGAAAACGGCACAATCAGCAACGGTTTGGAATTTGTGCAGGTCATCCTCAAACATAAAGCCGGTAAAATAGCATTTATCCCAGATATTTAAGGCCGAGGCCAATGCTTTGAGGTGGTCAGTGTTGCCACCGCCTACAATGGCAAATTTGACCAATCCTCCCATTTCCCAGAGGATTTTAGGGGCGGCTCTTAATAAGACTTCGACGCCTTTTTCATAAGTCATCCGACCGACATAGTAGACGATTTTTTCATGATCCTCTGCAAACTGACGGCGAAAGGTTTGGGCATCAAAATCGTGCCACCGGGGTTTTTTTTCCGCCCGGATGCCATTAAAAATGACGTCGATTTTACCCCAGGGACAGCCTAATGCCTGTTCCACTTCTCGACGCATATAATCGCTACAGACGATGGTTCGCCAAGAGTTGTACACCAAGTCTCCCTCTTTTTGGGCGATATAACGCTGGATTTCGTTATGAAGTCCGTTGTTGCGGCCATGTTCGGTGGCATGGATGGTGGCAATCAGGGGAATTTTGAAGTGGTGTTTGAGGGCGATCGCTGCATCGCCGACTAACCAATCATGGGCGTGAATCAAATCGAAGGGTCCTTCTTCTAAAATCAATTTGCCCCCATGAAGTCCCATACTCTCGTTCATGTTGGCCACCCAGTGGAAGAAGTCGTTTCCATGTTCGACGGGGACCCGATGCACGTCAATCCCTTCGAGTTGTTCATACATCGGGGCATGACCAAATTCCACGGTGATTAAATGGACGGAATGGCCCAATTTCACCAACTCCGGATATAATTCCGCAACGTGCCTTGCAATACCCCCGACAATCCGGGGAGGAAACTCCCAAGTGAGGACCAGAATTTTCATGGACGCAGATGATTACACAAGTTTAGATTTGGATAGAACTAACATTTTGCACCAGTGGCAACAACCGGCGGGGGATCAATCCCCCGCCTCATAGCTAAAGTCGTCTAAAGACGACTGCAAGTCTTATTCCGTGGTGTTTTTAGTCGGTTTTCAACCGACTTGAGCTGTTAGGCGGGGGTTTGAACCCCCGCCGATTGTCTTACCCCGCCGATTGTCGCTTACGCATCCGGTTGCAATAATGGGTCAATCTCTTCACGATACCGTTGCCATGCCGCTAATGCTGCGGAATTTGATGGAGTTTGTCGGCGCATCAAGACGACCCCCTGTTCAAATCCAATGATGCCATATTGGTTTGTGGCCTGGAGTTGTTCGATGAAGGGGACTAAATCCTCAAAGAGCTCACGGTCATGTTTGAAGGCGGGGAGATATTGCTGGAGTTTCCACAAGTCGGCGATCGCATATTCGACGTTGACCTCTTGTGAAGCATCATTGCGGAACCTCATAAACGGAAAGCGCAGAATTTCCCGGCGTCCGGATAGGGAAGGGACTAAATAGGTGGTGGCGGAAACGCTGGCATCGGGGGGAATCTGAGAGGTTAAGTTGCGGATGTGGCCACTATGTTCCCACTGCTGCGGCAGGGAAACGTACACCCAGGGGTTGATGGAGTCGGGAATAATAAAATAAAAGGTGCGATTGGGGTTGGAGGTAAAGGTAAACAATAGGGACAAACCAATGCAAATGGCCCAAAAGCGCTGCATGGAAATTTTGAGCAGTTTGGGATGGGTTTCCCACCAATGGTCGGCTTTTTTGCGGAGGGGTTCGAGGATGGTATTCAGACGATCGCCCCAGGAGGCAATTTTGCCGGTTAATAAATTGGTGTCCGGTGTGTGGTGGGGTTCATTGATGGGGACGGGCCCTGGGGTGGGTTTATTCCAGAGTCCCTGGCGAATCAGGTCCCGGACTGGGGTTTGTAGGGACTGTTGCCGGTAGGACCACCAGAGTATGGCCCCATAACACAGACCCGGGACCACGGTCATGGCATAGCGGATATTAATGGATAAGGCGGTTTGACCTTGTTGTAAGAAAATGGCTAACAGGGGAAATCCGGCGATCGCCCAAGCACCGGGGGAGAAGGCGGGAATAAAGGCTAAGGGTAACCATTGTCCCAAAAGATACTTAATTTTTCCCCCGATTGGGGTGATAATCTCCCACATCACTAATCCCGGTTGGCTGATGAAGGCCCAGAGAATCTCCAAGGTGGTCGCTTCTTCTTTGTCTACATACTGCCCAAAGCGTTCAATGGTGAACCGGCGAGAAATATCGTCGGAAAACAGGGGCATGATCAGGTTGGTCAAGATGGCAATATAGGTGAAGCTGAGGGTACAAATGGCTAATCCCTGTTTGGGATAGCGTTTGCTGAGGGTCATGTACACTCCGACGCCAAACAGGGAGATGCCGCCATCGGCGCGGACGGCGAGGATGCAGAGGGCCAGGGGCCAAAAGAGCCACCACCACCGTTTTTCCATGGCCAACAACAGACTGAAGACAAATAGGGGCATCTGGAAGTTGTCATGGAAGTTGGAGAGGGTGGGACCGGCGATCGCATTGGCGGCATAGTAGCTAACGGCAATCCAACTGGCGATCGCTGGTTGCAGATAGACTCTCGCGAGGAGATAGAGTACCCCTCCAGCAGCAGTAACCAGGGTGACATGGAGGACGCTTAAGGTGACTGGAGAGGGAAATAGACTGTAAATCGGTAGCCAGAGTAAGAGGGCCGGGGTAAAATGTTGTCCGAGACGGTGATAGGAAACATCTGGGACTTCTTGATCATGAACGACATTGGTGGAAAGGCCCGAGGACAGAGAACTTTGAAATAACTGTCCCTGGGTGCTATTCCAAAAGACTTGGTTAAAAATTCCTTGGTCAAAAGAGGCGTAAAAGGTGTAGTAGCGGTGGAGGGTGAAGACTAGGGTCACTACAAAGAAGGCGATCGCCACTTTGACCACCAACCGCCCCCCTGAATTTTTCTGCAAATTTGACAACATTCCTCGCTTAAGTCTTAAGAAAATGTTAAGGTTTGACAACTAACGTTCTGCTACCGTTTTGCTGCCTCAACAGGTGGAAAGTTGAGGTTCCATTGGGTGGGTCTAGACCAGTCCGGAGGCCCTAGCTTTTTTCCTTCTGGGCAGTCAAGTCGGGACGAGAGTCGAATCCTTTGTACTCTTTCACGAATCGACAATAAACAGGATAATTTATAAATATAAAGAAAAACAAAAGAACCGCTAGGGCGATCGAGTCACTTGTCTCCAGCTCAAAATCAGTGTTCCTTTTTTAGCCGCATTGCCGCAAGGGGATTGCATGAGGGCAGTTCCGGAAAAAACCATGCATCAGAACGATGAAGCACCTTTACAGCTTGTCTTATTTGTTGATAGGCGTCCGAGATCCAGTGAACAGATTCGCAGAATCCGCAGTTATTTTCAGAAACGGCGGACAGGTATCCCCTTTGACTTGGAGATCATTGATGTCAGCGAACAACCTTATCTAGCCGAACAGTTTAAACTCGTAGCGACTCCGGCTTTGATTAAGCTCCACCCGGGTCCCCGACAAGTTTTAGCAGGCAGCAATTTAGTCGCCGAACTGGATAAGTGGTGGGATCGCTGGCAAAAGTCCGTGGAAGAGTATCTCAGTCAGCAGGCATCATCCGAGGCGATCGGACATTACCCGAGGAAACCCATCTCTTCTCAACTGGCACATTCCGCTGAACTGATGGAACTCTCCGATGAAATTTTTCGCCTGAAGCAGGAAAAAGAAGAACTCCTGGACCAACTCCATTTTAAGGACCGCCTGATTGCCATGTTAGCCCATGAGTTGCGAAATCCTCTGACGGCAGCTTCTTTGGCTTTAGAAACCCTAGAAATCACTTACAAACCGGAAAAATCTCTCAATCCCGAGGCGGCATCGGCACTCCGGGCGCGATTAATTTACCATGCTCGCACTCAAACCCGCCTGATCGATCGCATGATCTCCGATATCCTCGTTGCCGCGCATAGCACAAATAGTGCCGACTTTCACATTCATCCCCAGAAACTAAATCTCAAAACCCTGACTTTGAACATTCTGGAAAATTTCAAAGACCGCTTATTGGCGAAATCCCATACCCTCAAAACCGACATCCCCAACGATTTACCTGCGGTTTATGCCGATGGAGAACGGGTCCGCCAGGTGATTGTCAATCTGGTGGACAATGCGATTAAGTACACGCCCCAAGGTGGACAAATTGAAGTATGTATCTTGCACCGCACAACACAAAAGGTTCAAGTTAGCATCATCGACAACGGCCCCGGAATTCCCGCAGAAAATCAGGAGCATATTTTTGAGGATAAGTTTCGTCTCCAGCGCGATGAACAAAAAGATGGTTATGGAATCGGGTTAAGCTTATGTAAGCGCTTAATTCGAGCTAATTGTGGGGAAATTTGGGTGGATTCTTCTTGCAATAAAGGCAGTGCATTTCACTTTACTCTACCTGTGTATCGACAGTAACAATGAG
>CAYUEH010000031.1:0-3846 GCA_964442465.1 uncultured Laspinema sp.
CGATCGCCCAGGTGGGATGAGGTGACTTCAAGAATTGCCATGTCATAATTGAGAGAAGAAGGATTAATGATTGACGTATAAAATGAGAGGAGATCTTTGCTATGTTTCAACCCAAATATAAATCGCCAGTATTGAGTCCCATTGCAGCCATCCGAGGAGTCAGTGCATCCCTGGGATTAACCCTGCTGCTGGGTGCGAGTGGTGCAGTCTTAGCCCAGGAGTTGCCGCCTCGGAATAACGTGCGAGTTCCGCCCAATTCGCCCACAGAAACAGGGGATACCAATCCGGGGGATACCCCCACAGCCAGTAATGCACGGTTTACCTGTCAAGTCGTGGATGGACAGTACACCGTGATGTATGCCCCTCAAAGTCAACCGGGACAGGTGTATGAGTGGGCCAAACCCAGTACCTTGGGCGGGGGGTGGACCGAAGACCGACGCTGTAACGAAATTGCCCGTCGCTTAGAGTTTTACCGGGAAGACGGGATGCAAGAACTGGCGATCGGCTCAGAAAATGGGTATGACACCATCTGCGTGACCACCGAGAAAAATCCGACCTGTCAGATTGTCCTGACGGTCCCCCCGGGAGAGGACCCCCAACTGATTCGCGATCGCGTCTTTGAAAACTTAACCGTTGCCGATAGCGGTCGTCAAACCGAAGCCGTGAATGCCTTGGTGGATAACGGCCAAGGGGGGAACATATTGCAGACCCTAGAGGGGGTTTTCGGGATGCCCATTCCCGGCAGCAGCCCCCAAACGCAAGTCCGACCCGGAAGTATCGATTTACGGCCTTTCCTAGACCCAGTGGATGGGGGGACAGGTGTACAACTTAGAGAAAACAGCAGCAACGGATCCAGCCATCAGCTCAATCCTGAGAATTTTCGTTAAAGCTGGGGGACGGGGTAAGGGCTGACAACGGTAGATTTTTTACGGTAAACGGCACCTGATGGTCCCCGGACCTTGGCAAGGTCCGGGTTAGGGTGGGGTTCTTCTCCATTGAGAGGATGTAGCGAAACCCGGTTTCTAACCGATACTTTACCGACATCCTAGAAACCCGGTTTCTTGTCCCCAGGATTTAATGTTGAACCGAAGTCCTAGTAACCTGGGGATTGCCAATAGCCCTCTTGCGGTGGAACCGTTGGCTCTGTATAGGGTTCTGTATAGGGTTCGGCGTAGGGTTCGGCGTAGGGGGCAGCGTAGGGGGCAGCGTAGGGGTCGGCATAGGGGTCCGCGTAGGGGTCCGGGGGGGTCCACTCCCTATACGGATCAGTGACAGGAGGTTCGCTCGGGTACTCATCAGTGACAGGAGGTTCACGAGAGTCCTCGGAATAATCATAGGAGTCCCGTGGTGAAGCATCCTGAACCGAGGGGGTGGCATTCCGGAGATTTTGTTTAGCCAGCCAATCCCGGCCAATCTGAATCGTGATATCCGATCGCAAACTGCCGGTACTTTCCACCCGCACCTCACCAAGCCCCAGAGCATCACGAATCGCCTGGGCGCTTTCCATGTCACCATTTTGGGCAACAATCCGCGTCACCGCTAACGGTTGGTTCCAGGGACTGGAAACAAAAACATTCCAATACCCGTGATCCGAGAGGCTATTTTGCAACAGATCCACTGCATCCCAGTCATCCGTACTATCTTGAATCGCCACCCGGACATAAGCCGGATCCACCGATTTATAATGCCTGCCATGAAGGTCGAAATCCAAATGTTCGGCGATCATCGCATCCAGGCGTTCATAGTTCGGTAACCAGTAACTGGCTTCATATTCCTCCGGAGCGCTGAAATCTCCGGGCACCATTAACATTTGCACATTAGAAGATTCCGTTTGGGCAGCAAAACCCGCTAGAGCAGCGATTTCTTCAATCGTTAAGTTCGTATCAATGAATTCTTGAACCACCGAGAGAATTTTCGGTAATCGGGTGATGGTATTGATATTCAGGGTTTGATCCATCAGCGATCGCATCATCATTTGCTGACGCTGGATCCGACCGATATCTCCTAACTTATCGTAGCGAAACCGCAGAAATTGTAGCGCCTCTTTCCCCTCGAGATACTGTTCTCCCTGCTTGAGGTTGATGTACAAGCGTTGGCTATCATCCTGGTATTTCATATCCACCGGGACATACATTTTGACCCCGCCGAGGGCATCCACTAATTTTTCGACCCCTTGAACATTGATGCGAATATAGCGGTCAATGCGAACACCACCGAGGAGTTCATTGACCGCCTTAGCGCTCAGAGCAGGGCCGCCAAAATAGTTGGCATCATTAATTTTGCGGACGCCATACCCTTCCACTAAGGTGCGGGTATCTCTCGGGATAGAAAGAACCGTCAACTTGTTAGCTTGGGGGTCAAAGCGGACTAATAGCATGACATCAGAGAGACCATCCAGGGAATTAACCGGGGCATGGTATCCTAATTCGGGAACATTTTCCTCTTTGAGGTCAGAAGTTAAAACGCTAGTACCCAGGATTAAAATGTTAACTGAGCGGGTGAGCTCAGGCAATTTAAGATTGGTCCGCGCCAGATCGCTGTTAGAAAATATGGCTGCATCTTCAGCACTGAGTCGGCTTTGCATTAAGGGGGTGCTGGACAAAGATACGGCCAGCAAGGCTCCTGCGGTTGCCGAGAGCATTGCCACACCACTTAAGCCAAAACAAAGCCAAAGCCAACGTCCCCGATTTTGTTTTGGAAGGTTTTTATTCCGGGGTGTAGCGGTCGGTTCCGCCGTCAGGCGTTGCTTGGATACGTTCTGATTTGGCACGGGCTTCCTCACACACTCAACAATATATCGATCAAATCGGACGAGCATCCTCACGCTCAAGTAGACAAACGGCTGTGCAGGTGTTGAACACCCGTACCGTTGATGGGTTGATTGGCTATTTCCTGTTCCCTGGGATTTGGGGGGCAATCACCATTGCCGCAGTCATGGGCCGTTGTCGGCTCAGAAACCTCAAGTTAGCTTGAGGCATGGCGATCGCCCGAAACGATCCTCCGACAACAGGTCTAGGATAAATGCTTGCCAACAATCTCCTCAGCCACCTGTGATACTCCCGGTAATCGCAGTGGCCGACGTTGCCATAGACGAACCATCAGCCAAATATTTACCACAAAATAGCCCGAGGTTAACAGACTACTCATTAATAACAAGGGAATGGTTAGTAATTCCGAACTTCTTGCGCCGGTTTCCAAGAAAATATATCCGAGTAGCCAACCGAAGGCTAGGGTAACAGCTAGGCGAGAGGCAGCTTTTTGTTTGCGGCTACCTTGGTGGCGATATAAGGTCCACAAGGCGGGGAAAAAGCCGAGGATGGGGAGGAAGTAGAAAAAGAGTCCTAAATGGTCAAGGTCTTTGTTTTCTAGGGCTTCCGGAGTCAAGGTCGGGGGGGGACTGTTCGAGTCCTCTTCAGTCCAACCGGATGCAGCAAAACGAGAGCGAACGCGGCGATCGCTCTCGTCTAGGATTTTAGAAGACTGGCGCTTGGGGCCAGGATTGGAATTAGGCGGAAACTGGGTCATAGCCATCAGAGTTTTAGCCAAAGCGCGTGATAGGCATCAGTTTAAGCGGTTTTCAGGAGTTGGGGTAGTCCACCAAGCCAAACTATAAGGTTGGGTGGATTCATTGACTCGATCGCGAAAGTACACCCGGATTTTATAACGGCCTGTCTGAGGAATCGGGTGATAAATATGTTCCGTACTGTCTACCTTGCTCACCGAGGACCAGACACTCTTGCGAACATCGGTTTCATCTGCTGGCATCAGATAGAGGTCCAGGTTATTTAACCCGCGATCGCGAAACTCTTCTCCAATATCATATTTGCCATTATTATTCCCATCAAC
>CAYUEH010000031.1:3946-18900 GCA_964442465.1 uncultured Laspinema sp.
GAATCTAACCAGGTACGGTTGTCGTTGGCAAAAACCGTGCGACTCATTTTCAAATGCTGACCATTGCCGGGGTCTTCGATTTTTTCCGCCGAGTTCATTAACACCGCTTTCATCACCTCGTGACGACGAGCATCGAGGGTCCATTGGGGACTGTTGGTTTGTTGATGAAGTTGGCGATCGCCATATTCCTGCAACAGGGCTACCGTTGCCGTCACATGAGGGGCCGCAAAACTGGTGCCACTGGTCCGGGTGACTTGACCATCTAAACTCAATAAATCCAAATTACTGCCTGGAGCCACTACGCTGATGGCGCGGCGGTTATCCAGATTTCCTTCTAACCCAATCAAGCGACTGGTAATCCCACTAAAGGCACTGCCAATATTCGCCAGGTCTACCTTGGCAAATTTGCCCTCATAAAGCGTCGTAAAGGCAACATTCATCCCGTTATAGTTATCCGTCGGAATAGGAATGCCCCCGCGCCCTTGATTTCCCGCCACCACATGAAGCACATTATGGACCCGGGCTGACCAATCCAAACATTGAGTCAGCAGGGCGTTCCCATCTAAAACCGCATTGGGACGGGGATCCTGAGCCAGGGATTCCCCAAAACTGTAGTTAATCGCCCTCACATCTCCGCTATTTTGTTCCGCCAAATTTTGAGCCGCTAAACATTCTTCCGGTTGTCCACTGCGCCGCAACAAGCCAATTCCCGCCGCATAGAGGGTGGCATTTGGGGCCACTCCAGTAAATGCCTTATCCGAACTAATCATCACCGAAGCCACGTGCTCAGCGTGTTGTTCAGCCGGTTTCATCTGGGGATCATCTGTGGGGCTGGTTTTAGCCGGTGTATCCTGCATGAAAACCTGCTGGACAGGGATTTCCCGATGCAGGTTTGCTTGTTTGTCGAGGCCAAATTTTCGAGGGCGGCCAATGTCTACTTGACCGATCGCAATTTTTCTCCCGGTTAAGTTATAGGGCGCATCATGCAGCCGACGAGCATCAATGCCAATTTCACTAATTGAAGTCGGAAGGGCGATGGCTGGAATTCCAATAAAAGCCATACTGACACCGCCGAAGAGTCCGCTTAACCCCGTTCTAAGTTTTAAGCCATTCACGGTTCGGGCGCCACACACTAACCAATTATTAGGGAGTTTCTTCATATTTTGTTAAACTGAATACGACTTGACGGACGGATGAAATATTTGTTAGCCATGACCCAAACGCAATCAAACAAACCTATTGTCGTTGCTCCCTCTATCCTATCAGCAGATTTTAGTCGTCTGGGAGAGGAAGTACAGGCCATCGATCGCGCTGGGGCAGATTGGATCCATGTTGATGTCATGGATGGCCGGTTTGTCCCTAATATTACAATTGGCCCTCTCGTGGTCAAAGCCCTTCGTCCTGTGACATCCAAACCCTTGGATGTGCATTTGATGATTGTTGAACCGGAACGGTATGTTGAGGATTTTGCCAAAGCTGGGGCCGATATTATTTCGGTTCATGCTGAACACAATGCCTCCCCTCACCTCCACCGGACCCTCGGTCAGATTAAAGAACTCGGCAAACAAGCGGGTGTGGTCCTCAATCCTTCCACGCCGTTGGAGTTGATCGAATACGTTCTGGATCTGTGCGATTTGGTGTTGATCATGAGCGTTAACCCCGGTTTCGGCGGTCAAAGTTTTATCCCCGGTGTGGTCCCCAAAATCCGCAAGCTGCGCCAGATGTGCGATGAGCGCGGTTTAGACCCCTGGATTGAAGTCGATGGCGGGCTCAAAGGAAACAATTCCTGGCAAGTCATTGAAGCCGGTGCGAATGCGATTGTTGCCGGGTCCGCTGTCTTTGGTGCTCCTGACTATCAGGAGGCGATCGAGGGAATTCGCCATAGCCAGCGTCCGGCATTGGAAGCGCAACCGTTGGCAGCGGTGTAGTAGCGCGTGGGATTGCTTCTAATTCGGACCTCTGCGGGAAGCGAAACGACTCAATCGAATCGCTTCCTTTATTTTTGAGCCATTTGGGGACTCATTTGGGGACTAATTTTTTGAGCCATTTTTGACGGGAATGCAGCTAGATGGTGCTTGAGGGCTGATCCGGTTGACTCCCCCGAGGATTTACTCATCACCTTGCTCGGGATTTCCCGAAAAATAATTTCCAATGTTAACGGGAGGGACAGCCGATGCATTGTCCCCCTGGGGATGAAGCGGTTGATTTTAGGCTGGGCAAGTCCCATCACTGGGGGTAATTCATGACTGATCCCGGGCGATCGCATGACATTTGAAACCCGGTGTCAATCCGGTCTTCCTTAACAAGGGCCACGGATATAGAATAGAAGGGGAAGAGTTTGAACCGGGGCAATCCGTCCTCTGATTCACCAGAGTTTGGCCTAGGTATTGAACCCGGGCTGAGTCGCTGATTCATTCTGCTTGGATGAGGATTAATCCCTCTACCAAGTGCCACGGGTTGACTCAAAATCTATCCTTTGAAGTATGAGAGGGAGTCTCTATCAAGTGGATAATTATCGGGGACTCTCTTTCGCCAAAATGGAGGCGTGATTCCCTGGGATTACCCAGAAGAATGATTTGATCTGACCTATAGCAGTTAACGGCGTCAGCGATCCTCGGGCAGTGGACACCGAGGTGAGTGGAGAGGAAATCTCTTTAAAAAAATGATAAAATTAAAATAAGTTCAGAAGGCGAAAATTAAGCCGAATAAACCCATGAAAACCCCCGGGATACATGACCGAGAAAACAATAGAGATTGCCGAAGTATTCCGCAATTGATTAGGAACCCCCCTAATGGGAATCGGTCTTTTCCTATAAAGAGCAAAGCAGAAGACTCTATGTCTCTGGAGGAACGAGGGGTAAATCACTCCAGAGACAGAAGTACCTTAAACTCGGACACCGAGGCGCGATCACTCGCCACGCTAAACTAAAAGACGTTGCTGCAAATATGGACGCGCAGGTAAGGCTCCTGCCCAGAGCGCGGGCTAGCTAACTCAGAGGGCGGAATATGTTCTGGAAATTCAAGCGCTCCCTTATGCTGAATTATGGTGCTGCTACGGCATCGGTGGCGATCGCACGGTTGCTGACTCAACTGCTATTCCCAGTAATTGAACTGACTCCCTCCGTCCTGTTTTTTGCAGCGGTGGCAGTCAGTGCAGGCTATGGCGGAATCGGGCCGGGGTTATTTGCAACGGTACTCTCGGCAGCGACGATGGACCATTTTTCTAAAAACGCTCCCTTTACCTGGAGCATGGGATGGGGGGATCTGCTCTGGGTGGGGGTATTGAGTTTGATTACGGTGCTGATTCATTCCCTCAAAGAGTCTAAACGTGCCACTGTAGAGGAATTACAAAAAAAACAAGAGTTTTTGCAGGTGATGACGGATTCGTTACCTGTGGCTATTTCTTATGTAGATGCTTTAGAACTCTATCGTTTTAACAATCAACGCTACGAAAACTGGTTCGGATATGCGCGAGATTTCCTGGGAGGGAAGCACCTCAAGGAGATTCTGGGAGAGGCCGCCTATCAAGTGATTCTGCCTTATGTCAAGGTGGCATTATCCGGACAGTCAGTGACTTATGAAACCAAAATTCCCTATCAAGAGGGAGGGTCCCGTTATATTCGGGCCACCTACGTTCCTGACTGGGGTCACCGGCAACAGGTCAAAGGATTTATTGCTTTCATTGAAGATATTACTCAGCAACGGAAGGCGGAAGAGGGCCTGCGTGAGTCCCAACAGCGGAGTAAATTAGCCTTAGATGCGGCTCAAATGGGGACTTGGGAATGGAACCTCAAAACGGGCAAAGTGAAGCGCTCGGCGATGGTGGCGCGGATTTTTGGCAGCGATCGGGGCAGCTTTGATGGAAGCTATGAAGCGTTTGTGGAAGGCATTTATCCCGAGGACCGCCCCAGTTTTGAGCAGGCGGTTCAAGAGGCGATCGCCAAGGGTGCGGATTATGAAGTCGAGTTTCGCGTCCCCAGAGGCCATCTGGGGATCCGTTGGGTGTTATGTAAGGGTCAAGTCTTGCCGGATCATGATGGTTCGCCCCTACGAGCCCTCGGGGTCTGCATGGATGTGACGGAAAGTCGGTATGCTCACGAAGCACTCCAGGTGAGTGAAGAACGATTTCGGCACATCTATGAGTCGAATTTGATTGGATTGGTGTTTGGCGATCGCAATGGCAATATTAGCGAAGCCAACAATGCCTTTTTAAATATTGTGGGGTACACCCCGGAAGATTTGCGATCGCGTCGGGTGATTTGGCAGAATCTCAACCCTTTGGAGCATAGGGACGATGATGACATGACAATTGGTCTGGTGGAAGGAGTGGCGACCCCCAGGGAAACGGTGTTAATTCGCAAAGATGGTCGTCGCGTCCCGGTTTTGGTGGGCCAAGTTCCGCTCCAAGATTACACCAATATGGGGATCAGCTTTGTCCTGGACTTGAGCGAACGCAAACAAGCTCAAGCGGCTTTGAGTGAAAGTGAAGAACGACTCCGCCTCGCTTTGGAAGCGGCCCACATGGGAATGTGGGATTGGGATATTGCTACGGGCACAATTGCCCAGTCTGAGATTGTGGATCGCTTGTTGGGGTTGGAAGTAGGGAGTTTTGGGGGGACTTACAATAGTTTAATCAAAATCGTTCATCCCGATGATCGGGCGCGATTCAATGCTCACGCGATCGCCACGATGGAACGGGGTCAAGATTTTAATGTGGAATTCCGGGTGGTTAAACCCGATCGCACGGTTGCCTGGGTCGCTAGTATTGGCAAACGACTCCCGGATCAGGCCAAAAATGGCGATCGCTTGATCGGGGTCTGCATGGATATCACCGAACGCAAGCAAATCGAACAGGAACTCTACCGTCGTGAACAGGAATTTAAGGCCCTAGCAGAAAATGCCCCGGATATCATCGCCCGAATGGATGCAGCAGGGCGCTATCAGTATGTCAATCAGGCGATCGAACAGGTAACGGGCATTTCCCAGAAAGCCTTTATCGGCAAAGCCTTGGGTGAGTTAGGATTCCCCCAGGAAATCGATGCCTTATGGAAACAAAGCGTTAGCGAGGTCCTCGCCACGGCACAAGAGGGGATTGTCGAAGGCTATTTACCCACCCCGAAGGGAACCCGATACTATCAATCTCGTTTGGTTCCGGAACAGGCTCTCGATGGCTCCCTGGACCATGCGATCTGCATCAGTCGCGATATTACGGACCTCAAACAAACTCAAGAGGCTTTACGGGAAACCAATCAAACTCTCAAAGCTCTGATTCAAGCTTGCCCTTTGGCGGTGATGGTTTTGGACGCTACGGGTAAGGTAAAAATGTGGAATAGAAGCGCGGAGCGGATTTTGGGCTGGAGTGAAGCCGAGGCGATCGGCCGTCAATTCCCGGGTATTCCTTCAGAAAAACGAGAGGAGTTACAAGAGAATATTTCTGCTACTCTCGCGGGGAATCCCTTAATGGGTGTGGAAACCCGTCGTCTGACGAAAGCCGGAAAGGAAATAGATGTCGCGATCTGGACGGCCCCTTTGCTCTATGGGAAGGTTCAGGTCAGCTATTTGTCGATTTTGGCCGATATCAGCGATCGCAAGCAAGCGGAAGAAGCTCTGCGTGAGAGTGAGGAACGCTTCCGTACTTTGGTTAATTCGATGGATGACATTGTATTCACGTTGGATCGTCAAGGTCGGCATACGGCGATTTTTGGCCGATGGTTCGAGCGCACTGGGATTGCCCCGGAAAACTTTCTCGGCAAAAGCGCTGGGGATCTGTTTGGTCCGCAAGCGGCATCTATTCATAACGATTCTAATCAAAAAGCTCTGGCTGGGGAGAGCGTCATCTATGAATGGAGTTTCCAGACGGATGCCGGGACTCAATATTGTCAAACTTCTCTGTCTCCTTTGCGCGATCGCCAGGGTCGAGTTACGGGAATTGTCGGGGTGGGACGAGATATCACACAACGGCAGCAAGAGGAACAACGGCAATATTTCCTGGCGGAGGTTTCTTCGGTTCTGGCTTCTTCGTTGGATTACCCGACTACGCTCAAGAGTTTGGCCAATCTGGTGGTTCCGACGATTGCCGATTACTGCGTGATTTATATTGTGGAGGAGGCGGGACTGATCGCGGGATTGGCAATGGCTCATACGGATCCGGCGAAGGAGGCTTTGTTAGGTGAGATGGAACAGTATTATCCTTTGGATTTAAATCATGAGGATGGAATTGTCCAGGTTGTTTCTTCGGGTAAGCCGATTCTGATTCCGGAGTTGACCGAGGAAATGCGGGTGGCGGCAGCTCGGGACCCCGAACATCTCCGACTGATGCGGGAACTCGGCTGTCAGTCCTGCACGATTGTCCCGTTGGTGGCTCGGGGTCGCATTTTGGGTGCGATGAGCTTTAATCTGGCTTCGGCTGGGCGTCGTTACAAACCCGAGGATTTGATGTTGGCGGAGGAGTTGGCGCGGCGGGCGGGGTTTGCGATTGATAATGCGCGGTTGTATCGCGAGTCCCAGGAGGCTAACCGGATGAAGGATGAATTTTTGGCGATCGTTTCTCACGAGTTGCGAACGCCGTTGAATGCGATGTTGGGTTGGGCTCAGTTACTCCGCACTCGCAAGTTTGACGCGGCGACTACGGAGCGAGCTTTGGAGACGATTGAGCGCAATGCTCGGGTTCAAACTCAGTTGATTGAGGATTTACTCGATGTTTCCCGGATTTTGCGGGGAAAGGTGGCTTTGAGTTTGGAGCCGGTGGATTTGAGTGTGGCGATCGCCACGGCGGTTGAGTCTTTGCGTCCGACTGCTGAGGCGAAGCGGATTGAGTTGATCCAGACGGTCAACAGGTCGGTGGGGGTGGTTTCTGGGGATATTAATCGGATTCAGCAAGTGGTGTGGAATTTGCTCTCGAATGCGATTAAGTTTACGCCTAGTGAGGGACGGGTTGAGGTGTTCTTGAGGCGATCGCGCGATTTTGCGATTCTGGAGGTGGCGGACACGGGAATGGGGATCGCACCGGAGTTTTTGCCTTTTGTGTTTGAACGGTTCCGCCAAGCGGATAGTACGACGACGCGCTCTTACGGGGGGTTGGGTTTAGGTTTGGCGATCGTCCGTCATTTGTTGGAAATGCATGGGGGCAGTATTCGCGCTTACAGTGAGGGAATTGGCAAGGGCGCAAGGTTTACGGTGACTTTACCTTTGTTACAATGTATCCAGGGGAATGAATGGGTCCAGAATGTTTCCGATCTGATTTTGGAGGATTCTGACTCGGTTGATCCGGATTTTCCGTTGGCGGGTTTGCGAGTGCTGGTGGTGGAGGATGAAGCAGATACTCTGGAGTTTTTGATGACGACTCTGGAAATGGCAGGGGCGATGGTGGTGGGGGTGTCGTCGGCAGCAATGGCATTAGTGGCGATTAAGTCAGAAAAACCTGATGTTTTGGTGAGCGATATTGGAATGCCGGAGTTGGATGGGTATGCTTTGATCCGGCAAGTGAGAAGTCAGGAGTCAGATTCTGAGTCGGTCCTTCCGGCATTGGCACTGACGGCTTATGCTCGCGATAGCGATCGCGATCGCGCTCTGAATGCTGGCTTTCACCAGCATATCTCTAAACCGATTCAACCCGATCGCCTGATTACGGTGGTCAAAAATTTGGCCGTCAGGAGATAAAGCCGGTCCCCTATAGCCAGTTTTGCCGCAATTTTACACAAGGATCGGCTCTGCTGGGATGTTCACCGGCGGCCAATATCCCAGGGGTGAGGGTCCATTGCCCCGATGATTTAGGGTCGCTATAGATGGGTGGATTGCAAGTTCTGCCAGTTTATATAGCATTCCTTTCCGGATTTGTAACATTTTCCTCTCCTGTAGGATGTTCACCTGCCGCCAACATCCAAGGGGCCGCCGACGTCTTCCACAACGACACCTCATGACTGCTATAGCAATCCTTGCAGGATTGGTCATCTTGAAAGCTCCTGCCGGATGCAAAAAAGGACCTCATCAGTCCACTGAACCGCTATATAGGGGTCTGAGAACCCCTGGACTTGATGGGAGCAACTAACAGCAGATTTCGGGTTGCCGATCGGGGGTGAAAGTTGTCAAAATCTGAGACAATCGGAACCGAATGCTCTGTGAACATTAAACCCTAATTGTAGCGCTGATTTCATGATACCCCAGTTTCGTAAAGGCTTGCAAATCTTCGGGGCGATCGCTGTGATTCTCACGGTTACAGTCGCCTCCCTTACCCTATATTGGGTTACGGATTCTTGGCCACAACAATCCGGCCTGATTCTGTTACCCCAACTGAGCGATCGCGTTGAGGTGCGACGGGATGCTTATGGAATTCCCCATATTTATGCCTCCAATGAGCATGATTTATTTCTAGCACAAGGCTACATTCATGCCCAAGACCGCTTTTGGCAAATGGATTTTTGGCGACATCTCGGTGCCGGTCGTCTTTCAGAACTCTTCGGTGAATCCCAACTCAAAACGGATCGGTTTTTACGCACCCTAGGATGGGCCCGGATTGCCGCAACAGAAGTCCAAACCTTATCCGATGAATTCCTGGAACCTTTAACCGCTTATGCTGAAGGAGTGAATGCCTATCTCCAAGACCATCAGGGTACTGATTTAAGTTTGGAATATGGCATTTTAAAGGTGATGAATCCCCCTTATCAACCGGAACCTTGGCAGCCGGAACATACCCTCACTTGGGCGAAGGTGATGGCCTGGGATTTAGGCACAAATCTGAATGAAGAAATCGAACGGGCTATCTTACTCCAAACCTATTCTCCCGAACAGGTAGATGAGCTATTCCCCCCCTATTCTAATCAAGCTCCGGTTATTCTGCCCGATTGGAAAATACCCCAAGGAAAACCAGAGTTAATCGAGAATCAGTTCAGCGAAATTCCATCAGCAACCCCCCCTGTTTCTATCGCGGCGATCGCCTCGCAACTTGCCCCTACTTTCAATTCAGTTTCTGAAAAAATATCCGCCCTAGAAACTCTCACCGGTCCCCGAGGAGGAGAAATTGGATCTAACAGTTGGGTGGTTTCCGGCGCCCAAACTGCCACGGGAAAACCCCTGTTAGCCAACGACCCACATTTAGGAGTGCAAATGCCTTCAATTTGGTATGAAATCGGTCTACATTGTACTTCTAAAACTCCAGATTGTCCCTACGATATCACCGGTTTCTCCTTCCCTGGCATGGTGGGAGTGATTATTGGTCACACCGATCGCATCGCCTGGGGATTTACCAATGTTGGGGCCGATACGATGGACCTTTATATCGAGAAAATTAATCCCGAAAATCCCAATCAGTATGAAGTGAATGGGAAATGGATGGACATGGAGCAAGTCACCGAACCCATCCAAATTGCCCGGGAAAAGACCGAATTAGAAACCGTGCGCTACACCCGACATGGGCCAATTATCTCGGAAACTTATCCCAAACTCAAACCTTTGCTGGTTCCAGACTTAGCCAGCAGTAACCCGGACATTTATGCGATCGCGTTGCGCTGGACAGGTTTAGAACCGGCCCGTCTATTTCCCGCGATTATCCAACTGAATAAAGCCCAAAATTGGCCGGATTTCCGCAAGGCTGCCCAGGATTTTGATATTGCTCCCCAAAACCTCATTTATGCTGATATTGATGGGAATATCGGCTATCAAATGCCAGGAAAACTGCCCATTAGAACCAACAATGATGGTCGCTATCCCTTGCCCGGTTGGACCGATGAACAGGAGTGGAATGGCTATATTCCCTTTGAAGACCTCCCCTTTACGTTCAATCCCCCCTCCGGTTATATTGTCACGGCAAATCATGCCGTTGTTGATGAGAGTTATCCCTATCTGATTACCAAGGATTGGGACTATGGATTTCGCGCTCAACGGATTCTGGAACGGGTAACCGCCAGGAAGGGGAATTTTGATATTGAATCCTTCCGGGAAATTCAAGGAGACAATAAAAATATCAATGCTGAAAAGTTAGTTCCTATTTTGCTCAATTTGCCCTTTGAAGATTCCCGTTGTGAAAAGATTCGTGATTTATTAAAATCTTGGGATTTTCAGGCAGAAGAAACCAGTTCAGAAGCGGCTATTTTTGAGATGTTTTGGAAGCAGCTACTCGCTGCCACATTTCATGATAACTTGCGGTTAGAATTTTGGCCAAATGGTGGGCATCGCTGGATAAAAGTCATTGGTGATTTAGTTGAATATCCGGATAGTTTTTGGTGGGATAATGTGCTAACACCGGACGTAGAAGACCGTGATTTTATCTTTCAACAAGCCTTTGCCAAAGCCGTGGCAGAACTGGAAGAAAAATTGGGCAAAAATCCCCAAATTTGGCAATGGGGAGATTTGCATCGGGTGACCTTTAAAAATCAAAGTTTAGGTCAGTCGGGAATTGCTCCCATTGAGGCGATTTTTAATCGGGGTGGCTTACCAATATCCGGTGGGAATGCTATTGTGAATGCAACCGCCTGGGATGCTCGAAATTCCTTTGATGTGACCTGGATTCCATCCATGCGGATGATTCTTGATTTGAGCGATTTGGATGCTTCTGTTGCGGTCACATCCACCGGGCAATCCGGTCATGCTTTCCACCGTCATTATACTGATTTGATACCGTTGTGGCGCCAGAAGGACTATCACCCAATGGTGAGTAGTCCTTCTGGGGTAGAAGCGAATACGAGAGACCCCCTGATTTTGCTCCCGAATTAGAGCCGTCTTCCCTTAGAAAGAGCAGGCGATCGCGACAAGGGGAAAGAGTGTTCCCAACTCCCGGGGTCAGTTCCTAGAATGGGTGGATGGTGGTCAACTGTTCATTTGCCCGGACATCTATCTACTCTTTGCCGATCGCCTGTCAATTCAACTCAATCGCTATTAATCAATTGATTGTTTGTTTCCCCTCAAGACCCGATTTCATCGATTCTCAGATGAGGGGTGTTACACATCCTAAATTAGGGCAAAAATCTGCTAAAATATAAAAGTCATTCCAGGGATTGTGGCGACTGTCTTCTAAGCAAAAGCGGTATTCCGTCACGGAAGGTCAAGGCAAACCCGGACAAAGGAGCCAGGAAAATGAAGTCATGGAGGTGTAGAATTGACCGAAACAATTTAAGACAATCAGAGAGGATTTACCCCTCTATCCCTTCAAAGAGTGGGAACCGCCAGCAACGGAATAACTCCTACAAAGTCCTGAATCTGGATAGAAGGCGAAAATCAGATTTTAAGTTTCATTTTAATTGGAGAAAATTTACGGCATTTTCTCCAAAAGGTGAGGTGCTTCTTCGGCCTATTATAACTCGCGCATCTCTATGATTTTTAGGGCATGACTCACAAAAGTTAGAAGCATTTTAAAGAAAAAGCGAAAGCTTATGAAACGAGATCTCGCCGATGAATGGGAATTCAACTTGGCCGGTCCAGGTAGAGTGATAGTCTGGACCAGTCCTTGCCTAGTTAGCTTAGGACTGTTCCAAATCAGGGTTTTACCGGAAGCGATCGCCCTGGCCCCAGTCGGGGGGGTGGAGTGGCTCTTCAGTTTAGTTGTCGCAACTCTGGCATTGCTTTTTCTGGCGATCGCCGGATACCGAAAATCCAGATTAACCGATCTACTGCAACAGGACGCTCTCCGAGAAGATCTCGGAGGCGGTCAATCTGTCGTCCCCCGGGATGCTCCCGAACCCAGTTTTCACCTAAATATAGCACAGGAAACCGCAGAACAGTCGTCCGGGACTGGCTTCCCTGGAGTAGAATCGCCTCAAATCAACCCATTGTTCCAGCAAAGCGTCCAATCCGGAGATTCCGGGCTAGAATTCTTGCAACTCCATATCCAGCGAATGCCCCTGGCACATATTCTCTTTGATGCCGAAGGTCGCTTTCTCGCTTGGAATGCTGGGGCCGAAAGACTCTTTGGCTATAGTCGTCAGGAAATAATCGGCCAGACCCCAGATCCGATCGTCCCCCCCCAGACGCGATCGCAGGTTGCCCAAATTTTGCAACGTCTCACCCAAGGAGACCTCACAGCCCATAGCATTAACGAAAACCTCACCAAGTCGGGCCAAACCATTGTTTGTGAGTGGTATAACACCCCCCTGTTTACTGCCCAAGGCCAGTTTAGCGGGATTCTCTCAATGGTGCAAGACATCACCGATCGCTGGCAGAGTGAGCTAAACCTGGAATCGATGAATACGGAAATGACCACCCTGTTAAATGCCATTAACGAAGTGGTCCTGCTGTTTGATGATCGAGGATGCTATCTGAAAATTCTGCCGACGGATTCTCCCTTGCTGGAACGTGCCGCATCCCAACTGGTGGGCAAAACCCTCCATGATATTTTTGAGTCTCCCTTAGCCGATCGCTTTTTAAACTACATCCAAAGAACAATCCGGGAACAAAAGTCTTGCGATCTGGAGTATGAACTGTCCCTGGGAGATCGCCCGGTGGCCTTTTCCGCCAAAATCTCCCCCCTTGATGGCGATCGGGTCCTGTGGGTGGCCCGGGATATCACCGATCGCAAACATATCCAAGATCTCCTCCGGCGCTATGCCTTCACCGATCCCCTGACGGGATTGGCGAACCGCTGTTCATTCGTGAGATTTCTGGGGATCGCCATGCAGAATGCTCACAATCACCTCCGCACGACCGCATCCACCGGGGAGGCGTCCACCGGGGAGGTGCGATCGCCCAACGTCGCAGTCCTCTTACTGGATATTGACCGCTTCCGAATTGTCAAATATAGCCTCGGTCATTGGGTAGCCGATCGCCTGCTGGTTGCCACCGCCCAACGCCTCCAGTCCTGTTTAAATCCCGGGGCCACCCTCGCTCGTATTGGGGGGGACGAGTTCGCCATTTTGCTCACGGATATCACCTGCCTCGCCGATGTTACCCAGCTTGCCGATCGCATCCAATCCGCCATGCGGTTTCCCTTTTCCCTCGATGAACATGAAATTTTTTCCTCCGTGAGTATCGGGATTGCTCTGGATAACGGCAGCTATCAGCGATCGGGGGAACTCCTGCGCGACGCCGATACCGCCCTTCATTACGCCAAACAGCAAGGTCAGGGCCAGTCTGTCTCCTTTGCCCCGGATATGCATGAAGGGGCGATCGCTCGCTTACAGTTAGAAACCGACCTGCAACGAGCCATCGCACATACCGTCCATCCCAACCCCCCAGACAGCCAGCCCTTTCAAGTGTACTATCAGCCCATCGTTTCCCTCGCTACGGGCCACATTGTCGGATTTGAAGCCCTAGTGCGCTGGCATCACCCCACTCGGGGTTTGGTCTCTCCCGGGGAATTTATCCCCGTAGCCGAGGAAACCGGACAGATTGGGGCGATTGATCGCTGGGTGATGACCGAAGCCTGCCGTCAGTTGGGATGGTGGCAACAGCGCTATCCCGCAGCAGCGAATTTGACCGTGAGCGTGAATGTTTCCGGGGTCAACTTGGGTCAAGTCGGCATCATCGAACGGATTGAGCAGACCCTGCGTTCTAGTGGGATTTGTGGCCGCTACTTAAAGTTAGAAATTACCGAAAGTGTGATCTTGAAAAATGCCGGGGCCGCCTTAGCACTTTTGGACCGGATTAAAGCCTTGGGAATTAACCTATCCATTGATGATTTTGGAACAGGTTACTCTTCCTTGGCCCGGTTACATGAATTGCCCATTAATACCCTCAAAATTGACCGCAGTTTTGTCAACCGGATGCGCGGATTAGATGAAAGTTGTGAAATCGTTCAGACTACTATTGCTTTAGCTCACACCCTCGGTTTAGATGCGATCGCCGAAGGGGTCGAAACCCCCCAACAGGTCGAGATCCTAAGAACCCTAGATTGTGATTACGCTCAAGGATATTTTTTCTCTAAACCTGTAGACAGTGAAGCCGCTTTAAACCTAATTTTAGCCGAACATCAGCTTTCTAAAAACGGATAACCTCGGACCCTCGCGGCCCAATTCTGACCCCGAAGTGACCCTCGCGGCTCAAGTCCCCGGTAATCCCATCGGGTTTTGTCACTTCCCGGAGTCAGAGAATCGGCTATAATTTGGAAGAACTTAAGAAGCAATCACAAAGGCGATTTTAGGTAGAATTAAATCATGCTAGAACTTCACTGTCACACGACCTATTCCGATGGTACCTTGACCCCGACTGAACTGGTGGAACAGGCGGTGGCAGCAGGGGTCCGGGCCTTGGCGATTACGGACCATGATACCATGTCCGGATGGCCCGAAGCGATCGCCGCTGCGGAATCGTTGGCGATCGAAATCGTGCCAGGACTGGAACTGAGTACCGTGCATAACGGGCGATCGCTGCATATTTTAGGCTTTTATCCCGACCCGGACAAATTACAAGACCCCTTAAACGAACGACTGCAAGGCCGAATTGACCGTGCACAACAAACCCTCGACAAATTAGCGGCCCTCGGCTATCCCGTGGAATTACCCCCCTCAAAAGGTGGAATGGCCCCCGGACGTCCCCATATCGCCGCAGCTTTACTCAAAGCCGGTTATATTAAAACCTGTCAAGAAGCCTTTGAACGGTGGATTGGAGAAGACAAACCCGCCTACGTTCATTATGAAAAATTTTCCATTCAAGATGGGATTAATATGTTGCGGAGTTGTGGTGCAGTTCCCGTCTGGGCGCATCCCTATTTGTTTCGCGGTGGCGCTGTAGAAACGGTCTTAAAAGAACTGGTCGAAGCGGGTTTAATGGGGGTTGAAGTCTATCATCCTCATCATACCCCCCAACAAGTCCAGAAATTAGAACAATTTTGTGCAGAATATGGGCTATTGATGACCGGCGGCAGTGACTATCATGGTCCGAGTATTGATGGGAGACAATCCAGCCACCTCAATCAATTTCATCTGCCCTTAGAGTTGCTGGAAACCCTCAAAACCGCCGCTCAACAATTGCGCTAAATTTGGCTAAAATTCGATGAAAATTACATCCTTAAACCATCTCCCCCTAGAATC
>CAYUEH010000032.1:0-1552 GCA_964442465.1 uncultured Laspinema sp.
ATCCGTCAATGGAATCCCACCTCATCCCTATTGGGGGGGCGGATTGCATACATGAGAGGGCGTATGCAATCCGCCCCTACAAATACACCTTGACAGGGCTAGACTAAACCGCCAAAGTCAAATCCCAGCGATTCAGCGTCCCCGTATCTCCGGGAACACAATCTCGGACCCACAACTTCCAAGACCCCTTAGCCGACTGATGGCAAAGCTGGCGGAGGGTGGGAGTGGTTTTTAGGGAGTAAGTTTTATGCAAGCGAGTTTGACTGCCTAAACTCCGGCTTTGTAACTGCACTGTTTGACCATTTGGCGCAATTAAATACACTTCTAAATCCCCGAGATAGCTGTGTTGGATATCCACCGTGACCCGGATATCCGCAACGGCACTCGGGTCAGAAATCGAAATTTCGCTCACTAATCCCGGGCGATCGCTACTGCCAAAGAGATTAAAAGGAAATAAACCCGATTGATTGGTTTGAAAATCCGGAATACTCTGCCGACGGCTGTTTTGGGCCTGAACCTGGCGAGTGACCTGCATCGGCATCGTAAACAGACGCTGGGCTCGTCGGACGGCATTATAGGCATTCACCTTACCATAGCCAAACCATTGGGAGTGACCCTTACTATCGTAAGTACCAAAGCGATTGCCCAGTTGAATATCAATATCCGGATCGATAATCTTATCCGCACTTTGCTGCAAAATCTGCTTAACCTGAGCAGCAGTCAAGTGAGGATTAACCGAGAGGACCAATGCAGCCACCCCGGCAACCACGGGACAAGCACTGGAGGTCCCACCGAAATAGCCGGTATAATCCCCGGAATCGTACCCTTTAGACCCGGTGCGATCGGTCGTGAAAATCCCCAACCCAGTTAAATACCCCTTAATCTCTGGAGGCGTATTCACCGCACCCATTTCTTGAATCCACATTCCCGGGGGTGCATTATTACTCGGAGCACAGACAGAGATAGAGGGACCCCAGTTACTATAGGCGGCCTTTTTAGCCAGACTGGTGCAAGCAGATACTGCTATCACATCAGGATGGACCGCAAACCCACTCAACCATTTGACCGGCCCTTGCAGCAGGTTATTTGGCCACCCACTCTCGTTCACCGTGCCACTGGTGGGACGGTTGGCATTGCCTGCGGCAAAGACAATCACACAACCCTTGCCATTGCGTCCTTCCGTGGCGGCGCGGGTAATGGCGGCCCGTTGACGCAGAGAGAGGGGAAAATAGACCGCAGAAGCCCCCCAACTACAGGAAATGACTGAGGCTCCTTTGGTCATAGCCCAATCAAAGACTTGTTCGATGGATTCGTCATCCAGATAACCTGTGGTCCGGATCGGCATCAGGGCGCAACCGGGGGCAACTCCGACAATTCCGACGCCATTTTCTTCGGCAACGGCGACTCCGGCGCAGGCGGTGCCGTGGTTGTCTGACTCTCCGTCTGGGAGGGGTAAAAAGTTTTTACGTTTAAAGTCTCGGGGGGCGACGACTTTACCGGGACCTTGGAAATCCGGGTGATTGAGGTCGATCGCATCATCGGTGATGGCAAC
>CAYUEH010000032.1:1652-6149 GCA_964442465.1 uncultured Laspinema sp.
CGGGACCTTGGAAATCCGGGTGATTGAGGTCGATCGCATCATCGGTGATGGCAACCACTACAGATCGGATACCTCGGGTCACATCCCAGGCTTTTTCGGCTTCAATATGGGAACCTGGGGCGAGGTCGCGGCCTCCTTTATGGTTGAGATACCACTGTTTATGATAAAACGACGAGCGTGGCAGGTAGTGGTTTTCGGTGGTGATGACGATGTTGGGTTCGGCGGTGAGAACCTCAGATTTTCGCATCAGCCGGTTGGCAATTTTGATGGGATTTTCTGTGGCAGTCCGACGAACGTAACTAATAAAGGTGTTGGGGATGCCGTAAACGGGTTTATGGAGGTCGAGTTGTACGGTATCGGCGATCGCCTGCCGTTGAGTTTCGTCTACGGTTTCGGCAAATTGAATGGTCACCTCATCGGTGAGGTAAACCCGCATTTGTGGATTATTATCCACGGTATAGACATGGCTAACAAAGGCGACTTCCGGTAAGTTTCTCACCGTTGTCATGACCTGTTCTAGGTCTGCCTTATTTACGATAAATTCTTCTAATTGGGTGTTGGGGAGTTGTTGTTGATGGGTGGCCGGAATTTGGCTGAACCAATCTTTGGAGGCATTGGGTTCTAGGGGGCGGACGGTAAAGCGATCGCTGAGTTTGATCAGGAGTAATTCTTCTCCGCCTCGTTGTAGGAGAATGCCGAGACTTTGATCGGATACGCCAATTCCGACGGGATGAGATTCAGAGGCATCTGACCGATAAACTGGACCAGTCATTGGATGTATTCCTTCGCTGATGGATCTATTCGCTAATGGGTTTTATTCATTTAGGGAACAGATAAATCAGTAAGATTGCCGGTGGGGGACGTTAGGGGGTCTCTTCATGTACAGCGCTGTCCGTAATTTGGAATTGCGGACAACGAGGATGGAGGCGATCGGTCTAATTCCTCAAAAATCTATACCGACCCGGAGAATAAAGGCTGAATGAGTAAGATAGGTTCACTCTATCCACCGGGGCCTGGGCTTTCCCCCAGTCCCTCTGGGACCCTGTACTTGACTGGGCCTAGGACCTGGGTAAAGTCTTTAATCCCGAGGTAAATGGCCCCACAGGGACAAGAAACCGGGTTTTTTGACAAAATCTCTACATATAGCGTTTCCCACAGTTATGAGGTACAGATATTTAGAGGAGTGCGAGCAAGATGCTCGCTATTGTTAATAGCGAGCATCTTGCTCGCACTCCAAAATGTACCTTATGAGTCCATCGAACCGCTATATAGCGTTTCCCACAGTTATGAGGTACATCTTGGGAGTGCGTTCGCGTAGCCTGTGCGCACTCCTTTAAATCTCTGTAACTCATGAGTCCATCGAACTGTTATAAGAGAAACTAATCTGTTGCGGAAACCCGGTTTCTAACCTTTACTGCGGTTGATCGCCCCTGAGATTTTACCCATTTTCAGTTTCTTCCACAACCCGGGACATGGCAATGTTAAGATACCTAAAGTTTTTATCGCTCTGGTGTCCTCCCCACACACAAAGGTACTTTATGGGATCTGCTGTAAAAGTTCCCCCGCTCGGTTTTGCGGGTTTATTGTCTGTAAGCGTGATCGCAGGATTCACCCTGTTGTCTCCCCTACCCATTCGGGCGCAAGAACAAGCTCAACCCGATGGATTAGATGGATTACAGCCCTCCAGTCAGCCAAACGAAACCCTAACCAGGCCAACGCCAACGGAGCGGGGGGCCACATCCCCATCGCAGCCAACGCCGCAATCAAGTCCCCAACCGGAGGTGGTTACCCCACCGTCAGACCCGGAGGATTTGCGCCGACTCGCTGCCGATAGCACCTTACTGAGTATGGAGGCAGGGCAAAGATTAGTCCAAGAAGCCAAAGAATCTGCTGCGGCTCAAGAATACGAACCAGCGGTCACCAAACTGCAACAGTCCCGAGAGATTTTTAATCAACTGTCCAATTTCCACCAACAGCTTTTCACCAGCTTTACCGGGATTGATAACCGGATTGCCAACAGTCATCGCACCCTGGCGGCAGAAACTGCCCAAATGCGGGATGAGGCGAGTTACGAGTTGGCATTGGTTCATAGCGCCCAAAATAAAGCCGATCTCGCGGTCCCCTTACTGATTCAGATTGTGGGGTCTCAACAGCCCACCCGAGAACTCGGTCGTCAAGCGTATCAGTTATTAGGTGACATCGGTTTTGTGGAAATCATCGAGGAACCCAGCAGTTCCGACCCGGATGCCGCGCCGGAAGTCTCCTCGGAAGAACCTAGCGAAGAACCCAGCACCGTATCGCAACAGACGGGTCTGTTAAGCATGGAGGCGGGCAATCGGTTGATGGAAGAAGCTCGACAATCGGCCAGTGCGGAACAGTATGAACAAGCGGTGAGCAAGTTGCAACGTTCTCGGGAGATTTTCAATCAGCTTTCTAATTTTTATCAGCAGCTTTTCACCAGTTTTGCGGGCATTGATAACGCCACGGCGGAAACCCATCGGAATCGGGCGGCAGAAACCGCTGAAATGCGTGATTTAGCCACCTACGAACTGGCCCTGGTGCATCGGGTGCAGAATCAACCGGCTTTGGCTGTGCCTTTGTTGATTCAGATTATCCAGTCCCAGCAACCCACGCGAGAGTTGGGGAAAAAAGCCTACGAGCAATTGTGGGAGTTGGGTTTTGTGGATTCGCCCTTTCCCGGAGGACGCCAAAGTTCTTCGGGGGTTCGGTAACCGGCGAGATGGCCTCCGAAAAAGCCCCCGATTTGGCCCAAAAACCGGGTTTTGGTCCCGGGGACCTCATTGGTGATTGAGGGTTTAGGAAAGTCCGGGGAATTGACCCCCGGTTTTTCCCCTTGAGTCGTGGCGATCGCCCTTCTAAAATTAAATTAAACTACTACTATTGAAACAGTATGGACAGGAGTAAGAATGGTTAGCCCGGATCAGGTCAAGGCAATGATCGAGGCACAATTGCCGGATGCTCAGGTGACGGTTGAAGATTTGACCGGCACCCGAGATCACTATCAGGTCATCGTCGTTTCGTCCCACTTTGAAGGACTACCCCGAGTGCGGCAACATCAGTTGGTGTATGGTTCTCTACAAGAGGCTATGTCCACAGAAGCGATCCACGCGCTAACCATGAAGACTTATACTCCGGAGGCTTGGATCCAAGTCTCTGGGTCCGTCTCATAACTAGGCTGGGTCGTCCAATCCGCTATTAAGACGGCGATCGCCCTGGGTACTCTGCTACCCCTGCTTTGCACAGTAACAACCCATCCCTTACCTTAACGAACACCCATCATGACTATCACTCCCGAACTCAAAGAGCGACTTGACAATATCGTAAACCGTAACAAAATTACCGTTTTCATGAAGGGGACCAAGCTCATGCCCCAATGTGGTTTTTCCAACAATGTGGTGCAGATTCTCAATACTTTGGGCGTTCCTTACGAAACCGTTAACGTTCTGGACGATTATGAGATTCGTCAGGGGATCAAAGAGTATTCCAACTGGCCCACGATTCCCCAAGTCTATGTGAATGGTGAATTTGTTGGGGGTTCGGATATTCTGATCGAACTCTATCAAAGTGGTGAATTGCAACAGATGGTCGAAGTCGCTCTGGCTTCCTAATCTGAACACCTCTCTGGTTTAACCCGAAGGTTGAACGGCTGAATTTCATCCATAAGAAAGGGCTTGAATTATCAAGCCCTTTCTTATGGATGACAGATTTAAATAAATCGAATAAAAATTATGCATACAGGGATTAAGAAACCCAAGCATCAATAGCGATCGCGCTATGATGCTGGTGGCTCTTGGCCGATGAAGGGTCAAATTCCCCAGGCTTTGGTCAATAGTAACCCGTTTCAGCTTGGGGCTGTGGGACTAGCTCGAAATTAGAGGGATCATGGAGAAATCGCATCGCCTCTTCCTCAAACCTGTGAATATGGAACGCTTCGATGGTATTAGTTTGTCGCATGGCGGCGATATATCCTTCTAAATAAAGGCGTAGATCATCCAGGCGATATCCCCGATTCCACATATCCACTAAGGAGTCCGTGAGTTTTTGATAATGGCGGATGGTTGCGGTATCTTGAAGCATAATTAAAACCTCGAATGGTGTAAAAGTCAGCAATTAATCGGGTGACCCCAGTCTATTTTCCTTGAACCGGAGCATTCCCTTTTGTTCCATCTCGGGGGTTGAGCCTCCCGGATCCAGAGGGAGCAAGCCTGGATTCAAACTGTCTCAACTCCCACGCCCAAAGCCTTTGACTGGCTTTGGGCTTTCTGTGGGAACCCTCTGGCTATTATGGGGAGCCTCCCGGAAAACTGGCCTGGGGTGGCACCGCAGCACTGCCCTACTCCTATTTTACTGCCATTTTCTCTAAGGGTCTGGCGATTGTGGCTTTGCGATCGCCCGCTTGACGGAAATTTTACCGATCGCGTCACTTTATTTGGAATTCCTTAACATTTGGGGGGGACTCAGGGTAGCGGAAGTTAC
>CAYUEH010000032.1:6249-18839 GCA_964442465.1 uncultured Laspinema sp.
CACTTTATTTGGAATTCCTTAACATTTGGGGGGGACTCAGGGTAGCGGAAGTTACAAAACCCTGACAAAAGGTTTGGTAACCTAAATTCCACCGACGTGAAGGAAACAACTCAGTTGTGGGATCTGTTTGCATTTTAATTGTGGAAGGCAATCCTCATCTGCGATCGCTGTTAGGGTGGCACCTGCAGCAAGTAGGATATGGGGTTTATCAATCAGCGGACATCCGTCATGCCCGAGAAATCTTCTATAATCGCCATCCAACTCTAGTCATCCTTGACAACGAATTACCCGATGGCGATGGTTTAGAATTTTGCCGCTGGCTCTACCAGCAGCAAGAAACGTTGATTTTAATTTTATCCGCTCGCAATACCGAATCCGATATTGTAGAAGGCTTGAAATCAGGAGCCGATGACTACCTGAAAAAACCCTTTGGGATGCAGGAATTTCTCGCCCGAGTCGAATCCCTGGTCCGACGTCATCGCCGAATGACACCACCGGCCAGCTTAGACTATGGCGACCTGCAAATTGATTTAGTCCAGCGCCGGGTTCGATACCAAGAGGACGCGATCGAACTCACGCCCCAAGAATTTAGTCTGCTGTACGTCCTCGCTCAAGCTGGGGGCCTGCCCATGAGCCGTCCGGAACTGCTGCGCCGAGCATGGCCGGATGCCATTGATAATCCCCGCACGATTGACACTCATGTCCTCTCCCTGCGGAAAAAAATCGAAACTGACCCCCGACAACCTAGCCTGATTCAAACGGTCCGCAATGTGGGCTATCGCTTGAATACGGAAATCCTCAACGCGACGCCCGCCCAACAACCTGAACAACCGATGGGGAAAAAAACCCCGATGCGTCAATTAACTCCAGTCGGCGCGGTGCCACTCTCTCGCGGCTAGACTCCCTTGAGCCTAAAAGTGACGCCTAAAACGTCCGAGGTCAATTCCCTCAACTCATTCCCATTCCAAAGCAGCCTCTGCTTCCGCTTGGACGATCGCCGATCGCAACCGATTCGAGTCAATCTGCTCCTCGGGCAGGTCCTCCAACAGGATGCCTTTGTGCAAATACAATAAGCGGTTGCAAAACTGCTGGGCGAGGTCGAGTTGGTGATTGACCATAATCAGAGTCGTCTCCGTATTCAGAGCCACTTGAGCTAAAACTTGCAGGAGGTGCTCAGCGCGACCCACGTCTAAGGCGGAGGTCGGTTCATCTAGTAACAAGATCGAAGGTTCAATGACTAAGGCGCGGCATAAGGCCACTAGCTGCCGTTGTCCTGCCGATAGTTGCATTTCTGTTCGCTCCAGCCATTCGGTAGGGAGGTGTAGGCGATCCATCCAAGTGGAGACTCTCTCCTGAATCTGAGGGGATTTCATTCCACGCAGTTTCAGGGGATAGGCGATCGCCTCTTTGACGGTCATGCCTAAGAGTTTGGAGTCTTGCAGGACGAGGGTCACTTGCTGACGCAGTTCCAATACTGGCATTTTCTGGTAATCTTGTCCCTCCAGATAGATCGTGCCCCGGCTGGGGTCGATGAGTCGAGCCATCAGTCGTAACAAGGAGGTTTTCCCCCCCCCAGAGGGACCCACAATGGCAAGGCGATCGCCTGGGTAAACGTCAAAACAAATCTCATTCAGGATAGGTTTTTCCATCCTCGCCCCTGCGATCGCTGCGTTCAGGCTGACCCGATCCAGCCGCAGTTGAGCCATTCGTTCTATTGGCAAGGGTTTTTTAATCGTTACAATCCATCTTTCTCAGTCTATCTTTCTCCAGCTTGTCCGGGCTAAAAATAACCCAGACTTACGGTGCTTTTCCCCTTAACTGGCGAGGTTGATTGCCGTGGCGATCGTCCAAGCATCGATCAGCAACAATAGCAGGGTAAATCCCAGCAAAATAAAATACATCCAAGGTTGAGCTAAGGGACGCACATCCCGGGTATCAATCCCTGTTTTGGCTTCCACAATTTTGACCAACTCGGAAAACCCCACCACCCGCATCGGCAGCAGATACCCTTGGCCGGATTTACTGACAAAATAGTACACTAGCCCCCCCTGTCCGGTGGTGCGCGGTTTGAGGGCCGCTACCTGATCCCAAGGCAACATCCAGCCTTTACGGACACCCCGGGGAACCCAGTCCGGATAGGTGACTTGAATGCCTTCGGCATTGGCGATCGCCCGTTCACTGAGCGCCCCATACACCGCCACCGCCCCCATTGCCAGTCCCACCCAAAGCACCCCCGGAGAAATCGGTGCGCCGGTTGCTTTCGACAAAAATGGTAAAGGAACTGTCAGGGCTAAATATAAGCTCAACAGGGTGACGCGAATCAGGGGAGAAATCCGAAATTCCCGGACTTCTATCCCTGGAGGTTCAGTTGGAGGTTCAGTTGGAGGTTCAGCGCGATCGCCGATTGGTTCTATTGACACGACCCTTTTTATTCTTAAAAAAAATTCACTCGCTTCGAGTTTACCTAGATTTTAGGAGTATTTTCCCCACGGCGCGATCGCCTCTAACAGATTAAGAGGATTAAGGTAAATATTTTTGCACCACGGTCCAACCCGTCCAGGATACCCAGGCCAGTGCTACAAATAAAATGGCATTGGTGGTGATGTGAAGCGATCGCGCCCAGGGACGTCCTGGAGCAATCTGAGTCGCACTCCAGGCCGACACCAGGACCAGTCCGACCACTAACAATCCCGCCCCTAAATGGACCGAATGACCCAGGGACCCATAATGTCCCAGGGTCCCGACAATCCCGACCGCCAAGAGCAGCAAGACTAGGGCCACGAGGGTTATCCCGAGACCATAGTGGAGCGATCGCACCAAAATTCGTCCTCGGGGTTTACGCCCGAGGCGAGCGCCATACATCCACAGCCCACTCACCGCGAGTAAGCTGTAGGCCAGTATTGACAACCCCATTGACCAGGCTGCGATTTTCCACAACCAGAGGAAAGAAGGCAGATCCACAAACTTTTATCCTAAACAGTGGCCTAACTGGTTCACAATAATCATCCCAGTCAAATTTAACCCTAACACCCATTCACCTGGGTAGGTGCAAGCGCCCTGATTTTTGATCCTTTATTTTTGATTCCTGGTTTTTCAGCCCAGGACCTAACTTATTAAATGATAGAGGGTTGTCGCGTTATTAACACGAATAACCCTCAAATCCTACCTATCTTCATCTTATTAAACCGAGGTTAAAGCCGTCATCGAGAATGGATCACTCAAGACTATCCCTTTATTATCAAGGGGGGAATTTCTATGAGGACGCTTGGGCATTTCCTCTGGCTCTGGTGCAGGAGCGGACGGACTGGGATCGCTCTCATCCATGACTCTGAGGCGTCCACAGGGGATCTTATCCGATAAAATAGCACTAGCCATCATCCCCGTATGAATTTCTAACAGGGCTTCGGGAAACGCTTCAAAAACAAGACGTTGACCCGGAAACACAACCCGCTCAAAATACCAGTTGGGAACGTTACTGACCCGAGCAATCTGGATTTTACTCGTCGCATTGACATAGCAGCACAGAATTTGACCTTTGGCGTCAGACGGAATGGGATCGAGGATTTGAGCCATAACCTTTATGAGGAGTTTTTTCCAAAAAAAACTTTATACCCTCTAACCCTAACACCTGCCGATCCCCGCAAGCTGTAAACGCGACTACCAACTGAAGAAAATCTAGTAAAATTTTTCATTAAAAATAGAAAATGGCGGGGTTAAGGTATCCTGATGAAACCTATCGATCCCCCTTATCATGGCGGGTTTTCCGAGTTGCCCAGGGTCTTCCCGGTTCCGGTCATCCCGGATTAGGGACCGGCGCCCCTGGACCCCTGGGGTGACGGAATTGCCCCCTGGAACACGCAAATTCCCAGGGCTGATGGTATGGTTAAGTTATATGAACCGCTTTTTGTAAAACCTATTCCCCGCTACCAAGATGGAAAATCGCATCCTCTACGTTCGCCTCCCGTGCAATCCCATCTTCCCGATCGGCGTCGTTTACCTAGCCGATTTCGTTCACAAGCTGTTTCCCGAGGTTGAACAGCAGATTTTTGATATGGGAACGGTCCCCCCTCTGGACTTTGCCCAGTCCCTGGATGCCTGTGTCGATCGCTTTCAACCCACCTTACTGGTCTTCTCCTGGCGGGATATTCAGATTTACGCCCCGGTCGGAGGACGCGGGGGCAATCCCCTGCAAAACGCTTTTGAATTTTACTATGCTCGCAATCCCTTAATTAAACTCCGGGGGGCCCTGGGGGGACTGCGCATCACCACGGCCTATTATGGCGAACTCTGGCGCAATCTGGGATTAGTCAAGCGGGGACTGAAACGCGCTCAAATCTATCACCCCGAAGCGAGGGCGATTGTGGGGGGAGGTGCGGTGAGCGTTTTCTATGAACAACTCGGGCGCAGTTTACCCCAGGGGACGATTATCTCTGTGGGGGAAGGGGAGGCACTGCTGGAAAAATATCTGCGGGGTCAGGATTTTCAGGATGAACGCTGTTATGTGGTGGGGGAAACGACCCCGCGCGATCGCCTGATCCATGAAAAACCCACAGAAATTGAGAAAACTGCTTGTGACTACGACTACATAGAACGGTTATGGCCGGAGTTCCAATATTATCTGCAAGACCAAGATTTTTATATCGGCGTCCAAACCAAGCGCGGTTGTCCCCATAACTGTTGTTACTGCATTTATACGGTCATTGAAGGGAAGCAGGTCCGGATTAATCCGGCAGATGAAGTGGTGGCGGAAATGCGTCAACTGTACGATCGCGGCATCCGCAATTTTTGGTTTACCGATGCTCAATTTATTCCGGCGCGGCGCTATATCAATGATGCGATCGAGTTACTCCAAAAAATTTCTGAGGCGGGGATGGAAGATATCCATTGGGCCGCCTATATCCGCGCTGACAATTTGACCCCGGAATTATGCGATTTGATGGTCAAAACCGGGATGAATTATTTTGAAATTGGGATTACCAGCGGTTCCCAAGAACTGGTCCGGAAGATGCGGATGGGTTACAACCTCCGCGTGGTTCTGGAGAATTGTCGCGACTTGAAGGCGGCGGGTTTTAATGAATTGGTGTCGGTGAATTATTCGTTTAATGTCATTGATGAGACTTATGAAACGATTCGTCAAACCCTGGCCTATCATCGGGAACTGGAACGAATTTTTGGGGAAGATAAGGTGGAACCGGCGATCTTTTTTATCGGGTTACAACCTCATACCCATTTAGAAGAGTATGCGTTTCAGGAAAATATTCTCAAACCCGGTTATGACCCGATGAGTTTGATGCCTTGGACTGCCCGGAAGTTACTCTGGAATCCGGAACCCCTGGGGTCGTTCTTCGGTGAGGTGTGTCTGGAGGCATGGCGGCGCAATCCCAATGATTTTGGACGGGAAGTGATGCGAATTTTAGAAGAACGCTTAGGCTGTGCGGAGTTAGAGGCGGCGTTATCAGCGCCTATTCCTCAGTCCTCCCAGTCGCTGGCTCCGGTCTGATCTCAGTTAGCAATGATGGCGGGGAGTTGAAGCCCCGCCTATTTTTTGAGCGGGCGATCGCGCTATTTGTGGCACTGTTGAATGAATCATGGTCGGAATTGACCTCGCTCAAAAGCTCCTGCCTGGGGTTGCAAGTACAGGATTCAGCAGTAACCCCTGATTAAAAATTGTCTGGAAAAAATATTTATGCTGTTCTGTTAAAGATGGCTTATACGTTTAAGAATCTGGATTCAGGTACTCCTGAAAGTTGAGAGAGGACCTCTTCTTTAACACACAAGAGTGCGGCTAAGGAAAAGACGCGGGTCACGAGATCTGGGGTAATTTGAGGATATTGGCCGAATACTTGCTGTTGCGACCATCCCGCAGCATATAGCTCTAGGACGAACTCCGCCAACTGCGCCGTGGTTCCGTTCGGCTTGGATTCCTGTTTTTTAGCCATTGAATTTAAGCAGGTGGGCCAAGTCATTTTTTCTTCCATAACTGGGTAAACTCCATTCTAATTATAGGCAATTTATTCACGGGTGTCTCACCCCTGTGTTCTTATTTTAGTAAAGCTATTGTAAAGATTTGACCTGGCACTTTAGGTGGAGTCTGGATATCCTTAGACTCTTCCGATTGGCAGAGTCACCCTTGAGCGCCCCAACTCCTCGCGGGTTGCTGGTATCCCAGGGGGGTCAGGGCGATCGCAATCTTCGGGGGGAGGCGATCGCACCCATCCTAGACCCAAACTATAGGCCAAACAAATTTTGCAGTCGCTTTCTCACCCAAACCACCGGATTTTTATCATCTTCTGTAGCATCTAACAACCCCATTGTTCTTAATTGCTGTTGCCGCTGGGCTAATTCTTCTTGATGTTTACATAATTCCTGAACGATTTCCTCCGCCAACTCGGGATGCTCCCGTAAGATGCTTTGAAAGGCATTATGATGAATCGTAAACAGAATAGTTTCTTCTAAGGCTCGCACCGAGGCCGTTCGGGGAATTCCTAACATTAAAGACAATTCCCCAAAAAATTTTCCGGCCCCTAGGTTGGTCAGATGCTTATTAATTTTTTCCACAAACACCTCCACGGAACCGGATAACACGATATAAAACGCATCTCCCGGGTCCCCTTCATTGAATAAAACCTGTGAGGGATACAAGCGTTTGCGATGCCCAATTTCAATGAGTTGTCTTAATTCGAGGTCCGTAAAGTTTTGAAAATAAGTCACCTGCCGCAGCAACTCTTTTAGCGATAACGGCTTATTCGAGGTAGCAAGGGCTACTGGCTCCGGTATCATATCAGGACTATGGCCATTCTGTTGGAATTTTCTTCTCCCCAACAGGCTTAAATCTTCTCCATTTCTAATCCATAAATCTCGTTGAGGAAACGGGACTGTAATCTGGTTTTGGCGCAGGTTGTACTCGATGATAAAATTTAAAGAACTCCGAATAAACGGTTCGCGATCGATCCGGTTTACCCAAACCCATAGTTCAAAGTTGAGCGCATTATCCCCAAAATTTTGAAACATGACTTTTGGGGGCGGGTCGTGCAATACTGCCGGTTCCATATAAGCCGCATTTAAGAGGGTTTCGGTGACTAAAACCGTGTCGCTGTTATAGGCAACTCCCACGGGAATTTGAATTCGAGCGTGATAAGAGTCGTAGCTCCAATTAAGAACTTTATTTTCAACGAGTTTACTGTTGGGAACGACGACATCGCCCCCCTCACGGGTCCGGATCAGGGTCGATCGCAGGGAAACTTCTTTGACATAACCTGACATTCCGTCAAATTCTATAAAATCCCCAACTTTAAGTTTTCGTTCAATCAGTAAGGTCAGACCACTGATAAAGTTGCGGGTTACCTCCTGAAGTCCAAACCCAATCCCAACCCCTAAACCTCCAGCAACAACGAGAAGAGAACCGAGGTTAAATCCCGTACTTTGCAAGACAATGATCAGACCTAGCATGGAACTGCTATAGCTGATAATGGTTGCCATTGCTTCGCGGTTTCCTTCGTCAATTCCGAGCCTAACGAGCAGCCGATATTTTAGGAATTGCTTAAGAGCGCGGGATAGGAATAGAACAATAAAGACCCAGATAATCAGTTGCAAGATTGCACTGATTGAAACTGAATAGTTGCCCATGGGAATTGGAGCGGTAAACCAGGAAAGGGATTGTGCTGCTATTCTTTTTAACGCTTCGTTCATTGAACCTGGATCGAGCGAACAATCGCTAGTTTACTATAGGGTAGGGGAAAGAGGCCAAACAAGGGTTGAGCTCGCTTCTATGTCCTCTGATGGATGGAGTGCTGGGTCATGATCTGAACTATCCACTGCGCGATCGCCCTAGGGTTCGGTTTGGGGGAGGGGTTAGCTGTGGTTGCTCTCTCTATCCTGAACCGAGTCTGATTTGCTCCCATTTGGCTCCGATTCTCCTACAGTGATCGGGAATTAGGCCACAATTCCGGAGGGTGTTGAAAGTCCGTTCCTTAGTCTGCTGTCCATCGTTCTATGTTCCGCAAATTCTCAGGGATGGGTACCCGATGAGATCCAGAAGTCAAAAACCTGGGTTCTTGACCCTCATGGGTTGGTCAAGGCTACAATCGACGAAGGGCCATCCATTGAAAAAGCCCCCCTTATAGAAAGGAGGGTTCGGGGCGATCGCCCCAGTTATGATGCAGTTCGGCTAATCTTGCACGAGGGAATCAGACCCTGACGATTGTCTCTGCTGCCAGGGGAGAGGGCGCAAATTCAAATTGCTGTCCCCGTTGGACAAATCCGAGGAATCCATCTTGTTCCGCATCGGGAAGGGGTCCGGGTTGATACCCATACAACCACATTTTATTTTTGATGGCGTCGGGTAAAGCAACTAATTCCTGATAATGAGCGTGTACAGTTGTGGGGAATTGAGAGGTTTCGCAATCTTGGAAAATCAGGTCCGCTTGCTCATAATATTCCCAGATTTCTTCCCGACATAATTGGGTATCCGTGCTGAAAAAGATTTGCTTTCCTTCAATTTCAAAAAACAATCCATAGCTGGGCATGACAAAGTAACCATTGTTAATATGGATGACTTTGACGAGATTAAATTCGATATTTTCCCAGATAAAATGTCCATTACGGGGAACTTTTTCCACCTCAAAAAACGTCTCTAGTTCTGTGACATCGCCTTGGATGGAACGGAGGCCCCCGGAGAGGGTATGGGCCCAGAGGTCCCCAGCTATTTCTTTACTGATATAAAGGCGGGGTCTTTGGCATCGGGGGTCAAATTTGGTGGTAAAGGAAATATATTCCAATCCTCCGGCGTGATCCGAATGCAAATGGCTGATGTAAATGTCGGTGATATCGAGATGGGAATATCCGGCATCATGGAGAGAGAAGCGAATATCGGAACCACAATCAATCAGGAGTTTAGTTCCGCGATCGCTTTCTAACAAAACATTCGATTGATAATTATTGGCTCCCACGGTGAAAGCCGAGCCAGAACCTAAAAAGGTTAATTTCATAAGAGTCCTCTCATCTCATGTATCTCATGTAAACAATGGCGATCGCCCTCAACGGTGGAGAAGTCAATCCAACCCTCACTTAAGACGACACAACCCCCATCGATTTATACAAATTATCTAAGTAAGTCGCCACTGCCGGAGGTTTGGCTGTAAACTTAATGTAAAAGCAATGGGGTTCAGCAGAAGTTTTTTCCAAAACCTTGGCATAAATATCTTCCCGACTTCCCTCAAAATTGCCCTCCAATAAATTGAGCTTAAGATTGCTCAATCCGACGGGGATAATATCCCCGGCTCCCGGTTCTGTTCTCACTTTAGCCCCTTTGGCCGAAAGTTCGACTAACTGCGCAAGTAGCAGGGTTTCGCTGATGTGCTTGCCTTCCAAAATGGTGTATTGAATGGGGATTTTTTCGCTCAGGGGCAAAAATACCTCGTCTTCCCTGGTAAGGGAGATATGATAAGGCTCTTTAATCCCGCTCACGTCATAAATCATCAGCGGCTCTTTCACCCCTTTGGGCATCACCTCACGTTTACCCTCAATTTGGACGATTTTCTCACCTCCGGCATCGAGAAGAGTCTGCTCAGAAATCAGGATTTGCCCTCCGGTTGTATAAGATTCAATGCGGTAGGTTAAATTGACCTGACTGCCGACGACTCCGTATTTAGTGCGTTTTTCAGAACCGATGTTGCCGACGACGACTTCCCCAGTATTGATGCCAATGCCCATTTCAAGTTCAGGCAATCCCCATTCTACCACTTTAGCATTGACATCCTTCATGGCTAACTGCATGGAAATTCCGCAGGCGATCGCCCGGGTGGCATCATCCTCTCGGGAGGTGGGGGCACCAAATAGCACTAAGATGCCATCGCCCATAAACTCATCAATGGTTCCTTGGTAAGAGGTAATCACATCGGCCATATATCCCAGATAAAAGTTGAGAATTTTCACCACTTCTTCTGGGGGTAATCGTTCAGAAAGCGCCGTAAATCCGCGTAAATCTGAGGTAAAAATCGTCAGTTTACGCCGTTCCCCGCCCATTTTTAATCCTTCGGGATTTTCTAGTAAATTGGCGACGACTTGATCCGTGAGATAGCGACCAAAAGTTTTGCGAATATCTCCGGCAGTGCGAGCAACGTAAGCCACGATCGCCGTAGCGGCACCGAGTAAGGCCAAAGCTGGAGGGACCACGGGAATCCACCACCCCAACAGAAATGCCCCATAGGTGATTCCCACCAGGGCCGCCGCCGACAGAACTGCCGCTGTCGTGCGTTGAACCGAGAGCCATCCTGCGCCCCCGACATAGCGCCATTTCCAGATGAGAAAGGCTCCCAGACTACTCCAGAGGAAAATCCACAGCCACTCGTAAAGTTCGGGTATGGTTTTAATCACCGGGCGATCGTCGAGGGCGGCACTAATCATCTGGCTGACGAGAGTGGCGTGAACTTCCACCCCTGCCATGCGGTTCCCCGCTTCTTTGGTGTAGGGGGTGAAAAATAAGTCTTGGAAGCTTTCCCCAACGGCCCCAATCAAGATAATGCGATCGCGTCCCCAGTCTGGCGGCACTCGATTTCTGAGGATATCCATCAGGGAAACCGTCTCAAAATGCCGACTGGGACCGGCATAGTTTAGCAGCACCTGATAGCCCCCATTATCTGCGCCAACGTAGCCCCCATCGTTCGGTTCAAAGCGATGGAAAACTTGGTTCCCAAATTTCCAGGATTCGCTCCCCTCAATGGCTTCTGGAGCAATGCCTTCGGCATCGAGATAGAGACCGGCTAGATATAAACTAAAACTGTAGATCAGGTTTCCCGCTTCATCATTCACCATCACCAACCCCCGGCGCTTGACCTGATCTTCATCCAAAATCATGTCATTGGAACCGGCATATTGTAAGCCCGGAGGGGGGGCAATGGTGTCGCGATCGCGGTCCCCGATCACTTTTTGAATTCCCACCAAATTGGGTGTCGATTCAAAAACCTGACCCAGTGCAGCATGACCGGGTTCGACGGGTTGATCCCGATAGACATCTAAGCCGATCGCCCGAGGATTCATGGCTTTGAGATTTTCGATGACTGCGGCATAAACGCGATCGGGAATGATCGCCTGTCCTAATTCGCGGACATCAGCTTCATTAATCCCGACAATGGCAATTCGGTTATCTGGAGGTTCAGCGGGTCGCGCCCTCATATACAGATCGTAAACGGCCCATTCCCAAGGCTGTAGTACACCAGTAAAGCGCAGGAGGATCACTGCTGCCGTGACGGACGGAGCAGCAATCCAGACCCCGCGCCATTCCCAAATTTGCCGTTTTAATTGATTCCACATCACGGCTTATTCCTTAGTTGTTTTAGTTCTGCGAAGTTCCAATGGTTTGGATCGGCAGAGGTTCCGAAGCAATGTTTTCTAAGCCGACATATTTTAACAGTCCTTGCCACTCGGTGGGGTTAGAATTACGGAATTGGGCCAGAAGGCTCACCGCTTCGTTCCAGAAGCTTTGGTCAACATAGAGTTGGACCTGATCCAGGGGCTGTGCCTGGTCCAGTTGAGTTTGCATTTCCTCAGTGAGTTCGGTGGGTTCGATTTGACCCTGGACGAAGACATCGGCTTGGCGGTCTGAAGGATCGCAGATGAGGCTAAACTGCCAATCATAGACTTGGCCGATTTCCAGGTCGGTATTGGCCGGGAGGCTGAGTTTGACGACGCCCGGGGCCTCGGATAGCTCGAAGGTAGACAGATAAACGTCATTGCCATTCCCGTCAACAATCACAAATTCTCCAGACTCGGCGTTATTTTTCGGAACATACATGAAAAATTCCGGGTTGGGCGTGACGGTTTTGACGATATCATGGGTCGGCATTAAGGGGGTCAAGGGAGATTCACCCTCGATGCAACTTTCATTGCCATTGCCTCGGACTCCTCCCCCGGCGGTACTGCGGGGACCACCCAGGTTACGGGGTGCAGAAGGGAAGTTGAGGGCGAGGAGTTCCCCCGGCTGAGATTGGGCGCGGACTGGGGAGAATCCCGAGAGGGTGACTAAAGCCGGAGACAGGACCACAGCCAGGATACTCATGAAGTGAATCAGTTTGGGCGATCGCATGATAGTAAAACCTCCGCATTAACAATTGAAGGATGAGCCAGTAAAAACAAGATGCTAAAGGGGGAAAAGAATCTGGGAAAATTGACAGTTAAGCTCCTATTCTGCTCTACCGCTATCATACTTCCGAATTCTGAGAAACGGATGTGATTTGAAGCAAGCAGTTGAGTGTCAATTGAAAAGAAGCCGGATTTTCCGGGACTCATCTTCAACCCTGACTGGCTTTGGGGCGATCGCGCTTTTTTGAGCAGCGATCGCACCCCTGTCATTTTTAGTTAGATTCTTGCTCACCCTGGGTTTTATCCCGTTTTACCGGGCTTCTTCTCCTCCATTGACAAGTTATTTCCCCTACGGTTCCATACTCCCGTTACGGCATCCGCTTCAATTGGGCGATCGTGGCAATCCAACGCCGTCGTTCCCCATGTTCCAGACGGAGGATTTCATCTAAGGACCAGTGAAAGTGAAAGGCGATCGTCGCTACCTCTTGGTATAATTGCTCCAAGGGGTAGCC
>CAYUEH010000033.1:0-7236 GCA_964442465.1 uncultured Laspinema sp.
TAAATGTAGAGGCGATTCGCGAATCGCCTCTACATTTAGGGTTTCATGTTAAAGATTTTGTAAGTCCTGAAGCTGTAGGACTAGAAACCGGGTTTCTTACTTTAATGCATGGGTGATTCGCAAAAAGTTGGTAAAGAAACCGGGTTTCTGGCTTTAATGGGTTTAGCGGGTCTCGAAGCCGAGATACCCTCTGGGGGTAATCATCCAATTTTCATAGAGACTGGTGCTTTGATTGCCGATGAGGATGGTACTGAGCATATCGATCGCGTTTTCTAGGAGTTTTTCCAGGGTGGTGAGGGTGATTTGTTCGTCTTCTCGATAGGCCGATCGCACGATCGCCACGGGAGTATCGGGTTTTCGGTACTTGAGAAAAATCCCCTGTGCGGTGGCAATCTGTTCGGTTCGAGTGCGCGATCGCGGGTTATAAAGCGCGACGACAAAATCGGCTGCTGCTGCTGCTTCTAATCGCTTTTCTATCATCGCCCAAGGGGTGAGCAAATCACTCAGGCTAATCGCACAAAAATCATGCATTAACGGTGTTCCCACCCGAGAGGCAGCCGCTTGTAAGGCGGTAATTCCGGGAAAGACTTGTACCCCTGGGGTTTGACCATCCCAACCCCCATCCCGGAGTTGTTCTAAGACTAATCCCGCCATGCCGTAAATTCCCGCATCTCCAGAGGAAATTACGGCGACGGTTAATCCCCACTCGGCAAACGCGATCGCCAGTTCTGCGCGCTGTCTTTCTTGGGTAATTGGCAACGATTGCACCAGTTGACCCGGACGCAAGAGGGGTTTAATTAAATCAATATAGAGGGTATAACCAATCACCAGATCTGCTGTGGCAATGGCGGTTTGTGCGGCTGGGGTCATCTGGTTTAACGCTCCTGGACCCGTTCCCACTAACCAGAGTTTTCCCTCACGTCCGGTATATTCTCTCTCCGCTTGGGCGATCGCCACTGTCACGGCACCGGGTTCCCCCTCTAAGCGAAAAATTTGCTTAGAAACGAGAAGAGAATTGGCCGTTTCACCCAGGGAATTCCCCTCTTGCGCAGCAACGATCGCCGATGCTTCTGCCACACTGGGAGTTCCCACTTCCTGTTCCACCACCGTTGAGGGGGTGGGAACTGTAACTGACTTTAAAACCTCTGAGGGAAAGGTTTTTAACGGCCACTGACGCGCCTCGCACAACTCCAATAATCCCACTTCATCGCCTTTAATATCAAGGGTGGCAATTCCGGCGATCGCAGCTTGTGCGAAATGATGGGACTGACAAACTTGGGCGATCGCCGTTTCCAGCACTCGCCGCGATGTTCCTCGTTCGCAACCGACTCCCACCCACAAGACTCGCGGATGCCATTGCACCTTGGGGAATTCAGAATCTGGTGCAAATTGGCGCTGGATGGCACTAATCCAGACTCTTGCCTTGGGATTTTTTGAATCATCCGGCGATTCTAGGACAAAGGGATGATTTTCCGGTAAATTCTCTTGCCACAGGGTGCAACCAACTTCTTGGATGACTTCTACGGGTTCCTGACGGGCGATCGCCGCACTGACAGCAGTCCATTGACCCTCACCTCGTTTCCAGCCAAAGGGGACGCCTAGCACATCAATTCCGGGCAGTTGCAGCGCCGATGATGCGCCGGTGAGGACGGGGGTTGCACCGAGGTGAGAGGCGACTGCCTGAGTCAGTTTGTCCGCACTCCCTTGATGTCCACTACATAAACTAATGGTAAATTTTCCCGCTTCATCCACCACAACCACTGCCGGATCGATGGATTTGTGCTGTAACAACGGTGCGATCGCCCGGACGACTGCACCAGTGGCTAAACAAAAGATAAAAGCCCGACAATCGGGCCAAATCTGAGCGAGATGGTCCGTTAGTGAACCCGTATAAACCTGCACTCTGGGGTGAGTTTTCCCCTCGATCGCACCTTGACAGGAGGCGGGTATCCAGAGGATGGCATCGGTGGCATCACACAGAGATAGTAATCGTTTGACCCCAGAGGGGGTAACGGCGATCGCGGCGATCGGCTGATAATCCTTAAACAGTGACAATTTCAACGGACAATTCCTGATATTCAACGCTCCAGTATAATCAGTTTAAGACAAACAGAGCAATCGGACCGCTTCTCCAAAGGGAAAATGTTCCAAGTCCAACCCCCCGGGGGTCACCACCCAGAGGACAGGCAGAGGCGGGGGTTCCTGGGGGAAACGGCCATATCCATCGGTGAGGTAGATGCAGATGGCCTGATTTTGCCGGTCCCAGCGATCGTTGACTTGATTGAAAAAGGGAATAAAAGAGGTGCCACCTCCCCCGACGGGTGGCGGGAGTTGTTGTTGGGAGGAGAGGGGATAAGGGCCTGATGCTGCGGCATCCACATAATATAATTCCCCCTTGAGATGAGGGTATGCTTGAATAATGCCATAGACTTCGCTGAGGAAGTCTTGCATCTCTTTGGGACCGATCGAACCGCTGGTATCGACTGCCACGAAGACTTCCACCGATTCGCCTTCGAGTGTTTCTAAATAAAGTCCCCGTCCGATAAACCGGCGATCGAACCCGGAAAAATCCGTGGGGGTTTTGACTAAATAACGCCATAAGTGCGAGCGCCAGTCGAGTTGTGCCTGAGTCACTGCACCGAATTCCCGCTGCATTCTGGCTGGAATACTGCCTTGACTGCTCGATCGCGCTACTGTCATAGCTTGTTGCATGGCATTTCGCCAATGCCGTTCTAATTCCGCACGCTGCGATCGGTCTAAAGTCCCCCCCCAAATGGGAGATTCTCCTGGCAAACAATCTTTGGGAATTTCTGTTAACAAGTCTACCAGATTACATTCAAATCGGCAACCATTTTTCAATAAAATTTCATAAACCTCTTCAACACTGAAATGTTCTAATTCGCGGTTTCGGATTCCCCCTTTCGGAAGGGTAAAGTCCCTTTGCTGCACAATCATCCCATTAATCACAATATCTGCCGCAATATTCCATAAAATAGGCTCGCGACTGCCTCGCCGGATACAGTGCAACAAAGCCGCGTGTAACACTTCATGGAGCAACAACCCATCCACCTCTAACGGAACCAGCGATCGCAAAACAGTTTCATTCACAAAAATATCTTTCCCATTCGTTGCCGCCGTCGGGACCAGTTCCGTAGCTTGAAAATAAGTAAACAGTGCTAAAGTTGCAAAAAAAGGAGATTTTATCCGCAACCGCAACAGCGAGGCACTAATTATTTTCTTGATATCCGCAGACAATTCCATAATTTAACCTCTCTTATCCTAAAAATCCCTTAATCTCCCCCTGTTCGTAGTAACGACTTCAGTCGTTCTCTTATCTTATGTTCGTAGTAACGACTTCAGTCGTTATCCCCTCACCCCAAAAAAAAAATCACCCCGCCAACAACCCTTGAAACTCTTTAAGAAACCTTTGCAATTTCTCATCCTTTTGCACCAACTGCGCCAGCACCCCCATTTTTCCTTTACTTCGCATTTGGCGGAATAAATCCAATGCAAATAATTGAACCCACTCACTGGTTGCCACTTCTGACAACCAGAGAAAAGCATTATATCCCTCGAAATCATCATTGGCACGGATGGCCAACCCCACACTTAAGGCATAGCGGATTGAAGGTTCATTGGGAAAAGAAATTTGACTCCCTTCTCCTCGAAAAATTTGAGTTAAATCGGGCAGGTTTTCATATAAATTTAGAAACGCTTTAAACTCGGCAGTGGTATCATAGCCCACCGCTGGATCAATTTCCAATCCGGCTTTATGGAGCTTACTTGCCATTTCCCAAGACCGAGGAGAAGGCCAAGCCGGTTGTTGATAGTTCGGTTGATGTAACAACGGGGTCCGAAAAGAGAGAAAGGCGATAATTTGTTCGTGAATTTTTTTTGCCATTGCATAGGTTTTAAAACTGTCAAAATCGGGCTGAACCTCCAGATGTAAAAATCGGTTAGCCAAGGGAGAAGGCATATCAAAAACAGCGGCGCGGTCTTCTTTGCGGTTTCCTGCCGCCCAAATATACCAACCCGGGGGAACTTCATAAGACCCCACCCGGCGATCGAGGATTAATTGTTGAGCCATTCCCTGCATCGCTGGAGGAGCCATATTTAGTTCATCTAAGAAGAGAATTCCTTGGCCTTTTTGCGGCAGAAATTCTGGGGGATACCATTTAGAAACGCCATTTTCAGCAACAGGCAATCCCCGCAAATCTGTCGGTGCTAATTGGGATAAACGTAAGTCTACAAAATCCAGTTTATGGCGACGGGAAACTTGTTCGACGATGCTGGATTTTCCGATACCCGGAGGTCCCCAAATCATGGTGCTAATGGATAATTTATGCTTGATTAACCGATTCAAATAGTTTTGGAGTTGGGTGGGAGTCATGGCAATTATTAGGAGAGGTTTAGCCGGATTTGTGGAATATTTAGCAATTTCCCAATGAAATCTTGTAAGCGGACTACCGTTTTCCGAATCAGGCGATCGCTACTGTATGCCAGTTGCTGCAACAAATCGGTAGGGGTTTGCGGATTGGCAGCAATCTTGAGCATTTTTTCCCGTTCTTCTAACTCAGAGTCCGAAAGGCAATCAGTATTTAGCGGGATGTTTTGTGATGTTTTACCCTGTGACATAGCTGGCATCATCGCGATGAGTGGTTATTTCTATTAAATCAGACCGGGGGACACCTTAACTCTCCTGAACAATGTTTATTTCTACCTCATAATCCAGGAATGCAGATTCTGTCCGGGATGACCTTGTAATCTAGCTTTGGCAGCGGCGCGCACAATCCGGTTACCATCTTGAGCTAACCGTTCCAAGAGGGAAGTGGGTGTATTGGGATGCTGTGTGATACAGTAGCGCTCAATCCAAATCGCTGAGGGAGTATAGTTCTTGAAAGCAGTAGCCCTGATTTTGGGATAGGAGAAAGCCAATAAACGGAAGATAGCCGGAACTGTCGGTCTCAAGCAATACTCTAACACCCGAGATAAACCCTCTGGAAATCTTGCGAGATATCGACGGGCGATCTCCAAAAACATCTTGATTAAATTCTCTGGGGAGTAACGCCAACTATACGGTTGAGACCGCTCGTGCTGCTCCTCCAACTCTTCGCAGATTGTATGCAAACATACTTCTAATGCTTTGAAGGGAGTATGAGGACATTTATATATTGTTAACCAAAGATACCCTGATTTATCCTGGGCTAAGTCTACTAAACACTGGGGCGGGGTGTGAGGATTAGCCGCCACTTCTTGGCGGATCCTTGGGTCAGAATGGGTTGCTAATCTCCTTAACAGTCTGCTAGGTGTGTTGGTGTTTCTGGCAATTTCCATCTGAATCCTATCTCCCTTGGAGGATTGTTCAGCCCCTTCTGGGTAAATGAATTCCCCGAAGATTGTCACGGGAGTTCGAGGATTATTAACCAACGCTAGACGGACTTCTATATCTGGATCGTGGGCGAGTTGGGATAAAATCTGAGGAGGAGTTTTTGGATGGGTGGCTAGTTTGATCCGAATTTCGGGATCCCGATGGACTGCCATGTTTTCGAGCTTTTGTGACAGATGAGAGGGCAAATCCGGGGAATTTGAGGCCAAACGATTGTGGTAGAGGGTTTTCCATTGGGGATCTAAGTTTGTCGCCCAGTATAAATTCTGGATCGCCGCTTGAGTAACCCTTGGATACTTAGAGGAAACCAGGTGTTCTAAAATGGGTAGGGGAGTTTCGGGATGCAGGGCGATCGCCTCAAGCACCGCCACTGACTGCTCAGAGTCCGTAGCCAATTGGGTTAAAACCTCCGGGGGGGTGTTGGGATTTTCCGCGATCGCCTGCTGTATCCAATCCTGCTGTTCCTGAGCTAATTGCGTGAGAATCTCACTCGGTGTGCTGGGATTAACAGCTACGGCTAAACGAATTTCAAAATGCTCAGAACAGGAGAGGCTTTCTAGAAGACACCTGGGGGTTTCCGGATCATCGGCGATCGCTTGTTGTTCAATCACACTATCCGGCAAAGATTCCGGTCCGATTTGGGCGATCGCATAGAGTCGTTTCAACGGTTTGAAAAAACTTGAATCATACTCCTCAAAGAGCGTCTCAAGCTCCTGACGGGCGATCGCCTCCCCTCCCTCAGCAATCTCCCCATCCCAATTTACATGGAGTTTTGCCACTTGTTGAAACTCTGGATTTTCGGTTGTCTGAACCAACCGCTCTAAAATGGCTTTTGGGGTTTGAGGATTCATCCCCAAGCTGCCGATCGCCTCCCAATTTTCAGTCTTCACCCCCAATTCAAAAACAAATTCCGGAACATTCGGCTGTTTCAGCAAACTGCACAGAGTCTCCCGGGGAATGTTATCAACTTGATTGAGATCTTCTAAACATAACAACGGCAAAACCGGATTGTTCAGCAGTTGTTTTGGAAATTCTGCCCCTAATTTTAATAACAGTTCCGTGGGTGCATTGGGGTTACCAGCGATCGTTTCTCGAATCCGGCGATCATCAGTGTCTGCCAATTTTTTCAGGAGAGAGGGAGCAGTAGTGGGGTCTGCTGCCAATCTGAGGTTAAAGTCAATACTGCCAGAGGAGTCTGCCGCCAAGCTATCCGGGCGATCGCTGCTACAGTCTAAGTCTGTCAAGTCAAAGGACTGGTGGGAGTCTGGATTCATAAGGCTTTCTCCTTTCCGAAACCCAATAGAGAGACGACCGGGTTGTAGGCCGATCGCTGCCTCTCTATCTTATCCCTTGGAGGCGGGGCAGTCCAGCAACTCCCCCTATCCTCTGATGATTGTCTCCTGAATCAAGACTGGCATTTTCTCCCCCTAGGTCATTTCCATTAGGAGAAATGACCCAGAAGAGCAAACCCCAAACCCTTAAATATCCAGATCCATCAGTTTGAGTTGAGGACCGTAGGTTTCGATGAACTCACGCCGGGGTGCGACCCGATCGCCCATTAACACCGTAAACACGCGATCGGCTTCTGCCGCATCCTCAATTTCCACCCGTTTCAACGTCCGACTTTCTGGATTCATCGTCGTTTCCCAGAGTTGAGTTGGCATCATTTCACCTAACCCTTTGAATCGCTGAATCGTGTAGTTGGCATTGGCGGGGAATTCATTGCGAATCAGGTTTTGCAGTTCGCGATCGCTGTAACAGTAGAAATGATTCCGTCCCCGTTCTACTTTATACAGCGGCGGACAAGCAATATAAACATACCCTTGGTCCACCATTTCCCGTTGATAGCG
>CAYUEH010000033.1:7336-17038 GCA_964442465.1 uncultured Laspinema sp.
CGATGATAGCGCAATTGTGAGGAGTCAAATTCTTCCCCTTTAATCCCTAACCCGAGGGCGGCAATTAAGGCTTGAATTTCGGTATTCTTGTAAATCTTGGAATCATCGGTTTTTTCGATGTTCAGGATTTTACCGCGTAAGGGAAGAATCGCTTGGAAACGGCGATCGCGTCCTTGTTTGGCACTGCCTCCCGCACTATCCCCTTCTACAATGTAGATTTCACTTTCACTGGGGTCTTTGGTACTACAATCCGCCAGTTTTCCAGGCAGGGGAGACGATTCTAAGACCGATTTCCGGCGCACCAATTCCCTGGCGCGTCGGGCAGCTTCTGCGGCATTAAATGCCTGAATTGCGCGTTCTAAAATCGCATCCGCCACACTGGGGCGAAATTCTAAATACTCCGTGAGCACTTCACCCACTAAAGAATCCACAATTCCCCGGACTTCGGTATTGCCTAATTTGGTTTTAGTTTGCCCTTCAAATTCCGGGTCCGGCACTTTCACGGAAATCACTGCCGTTAACCCTTCCCGAACGTGCTCGCCACCGAGATTGGAATCCCCTTCTTTGAGTTTATTCCGTTTGCGGGCGATCGCATTCATGGTCCGAGTCAGAACCGCTTTCAATCCTTCTAGGTGCGTCCCTCCATCAATGGTCCGGATGTTGTTAGCAAATCCCAAAACATTATCGGTGTAAGCATCGGTGCACCATTGCAACGAGACTTCCACCTGAACATTATTCCGTTCGCCTTCAACGTAAATAATTTCTTCATGAAGAGGCTGTTTATCTCGGTTCATGTATTCTACATATTCCCGAATTCCCCCTTCATAGCAATAGCTTTCAACTCTGGGCTCATTATTTTTGAGCAGTTCAATCCGATTATCGGAAAAGGTAATTTTTACCCCAGCATTCAGATAGGCCAGTTCGCGTAATCGGCCCGCCACTGTGCTGTAATCAAATTCAATGCCGGTACTGAAAATTTGCAGGTCCGGTTTAAAGCAAACGGAGGTGCCGGTGCGATTTTCTTTAATCGGTTTGGCTGTCAGTTCTCCAATTGCTGCACCCCGTTCATACCGTTGGGTATGGACTTTTTTCTCTCGCCAAACGGTGACTTCAACCCATTCCGATAAGGCATTAACTACGGAGATACCCACCCCGTGTAATCCTCCAGAGACTTTATAACCGCCTCCTCCAAATTTACCTCCGGCATGGAGAACAGTCATCACGGTTTCCAGGGCGGACCTTCCTGTTTTAGAATGGATGTCCGTAGGAATGCCGCGACCGTCGTCGGTTACGGTACAAGAGCCATCTGGATTGAACTCAATTTCAATATGGGTACAGTGTCCAGCAAGCGCCTCATCGATCGAGTTGTCCACAACCTCGTAAACTAGATGGTGGAGTCCTCGGGGTCCGGTGGTCCCGATGTACATCCCCGGTCGCTTGCGTACTGCTTCGAGTCCTTCAAGAACTTGTATTTGGTCAGCGCTGTAGTTGCTGGTCATACCACGATAGCTCCATTAATCGGGCTTTTGCAGCCCACAAAGTGTCAGAATACCAAAAACTGTCAAAATTATAACATTAAACGGTTATCAGCGATGATAGCCCGACTAGAAGAGAAATTTTTTGGGGGGATGCAGGGGGAGGTTCGGGGAGATGGGGGAGATGGGGGAGATGGGGAGGATGGGGGAGATGGGGAGGATGAAAACTTCAGTCGTTTCTTCCCCTGTTTGTAGTAACGACTTCAGTCGTTACTCGTGACTTGGCGTCAGCCAAGTCACGCACTCTGCGCTTGTATGGGGACTGGATGCTTGGCCTCCACAGGGGCGTTACTTGGCTTTATGCCAAGTAACGCGGAAACGACTGAAGTCGTTACTACAAACGGGGGAGGGAACGACTGAAGTCGGGACGTTGAACGGGGGAGGGAACGACTTCAGTCGGGACGTTGAACGGGGGAAGAAACGACTTCAGTCGGGACGTTGAACATCTCCCCCATCCTCCCCATCCTCCCCATCTCCCCCATCTCCCCATCTCCCCATCTCTCCCATCCTTCCCTAAAATTGATACTCAATTCCAGTGATGAAATCGACCTGAAAATTGCTTTCATCCACAGAGGGGTTATTAGCATATCTCAAAATCAAAGAGTTATTAAATGACCATCTTTGAATAAGAGGAATTCCCAAGGTAGTCGAAGATTCCATATAATAATCCTCAAAATCATTAAAGGGCAGTTCAAAGGTGAGTACCTGACCCAAGCTGAGGAAATCAAAGTATAGATCTTTATAGCGCGTCTGATACTGAGCCACGGGAAAATCCAAATCATCTCGGCTGCGGGTGGAATCTTCATAACGAATCCCTAGACCCAACTGCATATCAAAGGAGCGATCGGGACCAGCGCGCCAAATGTTAATCTCTGGACCCGTATATAAATTGGTCCGAACATCAATGCCATCGGGTTCATCCCGACGGACTGAGGAACTGATAAAATATTGATAGCGGTCCGTGAAATGATGGCGATATTCTGTATCAATTTGACCCTTGATTTGATTATCGTCTTCCGGAGAAACTCGACTATCATCATAGTCATTGGTGAAACTGATTCCGAAATCTACTCGATCCGTCGGCCATTGGCGTTCCAGTGCGAAGTTAAAGTGGGTTTGACTGGTGATTTTTGTCCCCGAAAAGAAGAAAGCACCAAGTCCCACTCGACCTTGCCACCCGGTGGGTTCAAAGGGAAAGATGGGGCGAGATTCTTCCAATTGAGTGCGACTGGCAATGTCACGACTTTCTGATAAAATGGCTAAGGAGCGATCGCCGAATCCAAGGGTGTCATAAGAGAGGGCAATCTCGGCTAATAAGCTGGATTTTACCCCGGGGTCATCTAGGCTATTTGCCGTTGCTAATGCGTCCGAGAGCAAGTCCGCAGCGGTTTCCGGTTGTCCCAGTTGAAAATAGGCTCGGGCGATCGCAGTTTTGGCCCTCACCCGCACCGAGTCTGCTTCGATATCATTGGCGGCGATTAAGGCCTCAGCCAAGAGAATTTGGGCGCGGTCTTCCTGGGCAATCGCCCCATACTTTAAGGCAATTTCAGTTAATAATCGGGCCTTGGCTTCCGGTTCTTCTAGGGTATTAACAACCTCTAATGCCTCTTCTAAAGTCGGCAAGTTTGCCTGAGCAATTCTGTCTATTGTTTGATTTCGTTGTGCAAGGGTTATTTTTGCTCCAAATTCGGCAAAATTTTGCTCATTTGTCCTCGTCGTTTCTCGGAAAGGGTCAAAAACAGTCTGGTGGTTGTGCGCTTGCGCCGGTAAAGTTCCGGTTAAAACCCCCAGGAAAATAGCCGTTGTTACCCATGAAATTGAACTTTTCAAATTCCTAACTCCAATCATAATTTTGGCAATTTTGACAGGCCATTTTTTAGCCTAATTATTCCGGGAAACTATAGCCTAAGATAGCAAATCAGACCATTCTAATTAGTAACTTCCTGATTGGAAGCCTTGACAATTTGGGCTAAAAGAGAACCGGATAAAAATCGAGAAACTCCGATGGCGATCGGTGCGGCAAACCACCCCCACCCCATCCGCAAATATTTGCTACCACTAGAGAGTAACCCTTAATGGACTGGAAAACAATCACCATGACTGAACAAAAACGCCCTAAATGGGATGCAGGCAGGTTCTGGAAAACCCTATCCTATTTTGGAGTGGTCCCATTTTTGGGGAATATTTCCTGGATCCGAAATCTCATCACTGGCGGGAAAAGTACCATCAGCAAACCGGAAAAACCGGGAGTCATTCTCGTTGCCGGTGCCACGGGAGGCGTGGGGAAGCGGGTTGTGCAGAAACTTCAACAGCGAGGTTACGCCGTTAGAGGATTAGTTCGGGATCTCAAGCGGGGACGGGAAATGCTGGGGACTGGAGTGGACTTGGTGGATGCAGATATCACTCTGGCGGATAGTTTGAGCGATCGCCTGCTGCAAGATGTCACCGCCGTGATTTCCTGCATCGGCACCCGAGTGCAACCCGTGGAAGGGGATACCCCAACCCGCGAAAAATATTATCAAGGCATCAAATTTTATACCCCAGAAGTCTTGGATGTACCCGAACAAGTGGAATATCGCGGCATTCAAAATTTAGTCGATGCCACCCGTTGTCAACTCGCGACCCTGGGTGCACCCCATGAAAAAATCATCTTTGATTTCAGCAAACCCACGGACAACCTCAAAGAAATTTGGGGTGCGCTAGATGATGTCGTCATGGGTGGAGTCAGCGAAAGTAATGTCCGCCTGGTTAACGGCACTGCTTTGTTTTCTGGGAACGTTTCCACCTCAAATTCCGGTGGATTTGTCTCCATTCGCACCCGCAATTTTGAACCCCCGTTGGATTTATCCGCCTATCAAGGGATTGATATTCGCGTCAAAGGCGATGGCAATCGGTATAAATTTATACTTCGCACGGACCCGAAATGGGATAGTATTTCCTACTGCTATTCCTTTGATACCGTTGCTAATATCGAATTTACGGTTCGGATTCCGTTTTCAGAATTTATCCCAGTTTTTCGCGCTAAAACCTTGAAAGATTGCCCGCCTTTAGATGCGAGTCAAATTCGCTCGGTGCAAATTATGCTGAGTAAGTTTGAGTATGATGGCGACTTGAATCCCAAATTTACCCCCGGACTGTTTCAATTGCAAATTCAATCGTTGAAAGCCTATGGTGGTCCAAGCTTACCCCGGTTTATTCAAGTGAGTTCAGCAGGGGTGACTCGTCCAGGTCGTCCGGGGTTGGATTTAGAGTCAGAACCGCCAGCGGTGAGAATGAATGAGCAATTGGGGGGGATTTTAACTTGGAAATTACGGGGTGAGGACGCGATTCGCGCCAGTGGCTTGCCTTATACGATTATCCGCCCTTGTGCGCTCACGGAAGAACCAGGAGGCGACGGATTAATGTTTGAGCAAGGGGATAATATCAAGGGTCAAGTGAGTCGAGAGGATATCGCCGAGTTGTGCGTGCAGGCGTTAGAACTGTCGGAAGCCTGTAACATGACCTTTGAGGTGAAAGCTGACCCATCCGGAAGTCCGGCAGGGGACTGGCGGGGGTTATTTGCCCGGTTGGAGCGCGATCGCCAAGCCGTTAGCTAAATTTACCCGTTAATGTAGGGGCGATTCGCGAATCGCCTCTACATTATCCCTGTTGAGGAAATCTGACATTTACATGAAATAATTGGGTTTTATTTGTTGTCATTGTCAGCTATTTGGGCTAGATTGAAGGGACAAGCCAAATCCCAGGGTTGGAGGTTCGACTCTGACTGATGGAGATACAGTTGAGGGTCAATAATTATGACGAACAACGTCCTTGACAATCTGGATATGCGGGGGTTGGGGGAGATGCTGCAACAGGCACGAACTCAATGCGGGATGACCCAAGCGGATGCAGCGAAAGTGATTGATGCGGCACGCACGACGATGGTGGCGATCGAGAAAGGAGAGCGCCGTCTCAAGGCCACCGAACTCATCAAGCTGGCTCGGGCTTATAAAAGATCCGTGAGTGATTTTGTGCGTCCGCGTCCTGTGATTGAACCCTTCGAGGTTCAGTTTCGCACGAGCTATCGAGGTCACGAAGTAGAACGGGAGCAAATTGAACCCGTAATTTTGCGTTGGCAAGGGTTATGTCAGCATTACCTAGAACTGGAACAGATTATGGAGGCACCCCTCCCCCGGAACTATCCTCGGGAGTATGAGGTGAGCGGGATGCCAGTCGAGCGCACGGCAGAGGCGATCGCCGTTGAAGAGCGCCAACGACTTGGGCTGGGAGATGGCCCAATTCCCATGCTGCGAGACATTTTAGAACAGAGTGTAGGACTGCGGATCTTTTACCTGAAAATGCCCGGAAAATATTCAGAAATTTACAGTTACAATGAGCAGGTTGGGGGTTCGATGGTAATTAATGCTAATCACCCGGAAGAACGGCGGCGTTGGTCCCTAGCCCACGGATATCTTCATTTTCTGGCTCATCGACGTAAGGCTGTCTTGGACGTGATTGAAGGCCAATACAAGCGGATGCCAGAGAGTGAGCGACTGGCTGAAGCGTTCGCCAAATATTTCTTGATGCCGACGAGTGGTTTGTTGCGGCGATTTAATGATATGTGCCGTGTGAACCAAAAGTTTAGCACAACCAATTTATTTACGTTGGCGCACTATTACGGGGTGTCTGTGGAAGCGCTGGTGCATCGCTTGGAGGAAATGGATCTTTTGCCTTCTGGAACTTGGGAACGATTGCGATATCGCGGATTGAAAGTTAGAGAGGTACAACAAGAATTGGGGTTAGAACCAATTCTCCAACGGAGTGATATGGCTCCGATTCACTATCAACACTTGGCGATCGAGGCACTAGATCAGAGTCTGATTACGGAAGGACGCTTTGCCGAGTTCCTTGATGTCGATCGCCTGGAGGCGCGGCGGATTGCTGAACTGTTGCGGAACTATTCCAGCGGTATGGTGGACGAATCGACTCATGTCGATCTCCGCCAGCTACAAGACTGAGGGGGAGTGAGGTTAAATAATGACGATTTCTCACTCCCACGTTATTCTTGATGCTTGCTGCATAATCAACTTGGCTGCTTCCGGCCATTTGCTGGCAATTTTGCGCTCTATTCCCGGTCAAGTTGCCGTTACCCAGGTTGTGAAAGAGGAGGAGTTGAAAACACTCCAGATCCTTGAGGAAGTGGAGAATGAAGCGGCAATCCAGTTTGAGCAAGGGATTATCCAGGGTCTTGTGATCATTGTGGATTTTGAGTCGGACGCCGAAGCGGAATTATTTGTCAATTATGCGGCTGTTTTGGATGATGGGGAGTCGGCAACTTGCGCGATCGCCCTACACCGAGGATGGGCGATCGCCACGGATGACAAAAAGGCGATCGCCTTGATGAAACGGGAAGCATCGCACCTTCAGATGTTCTCCACTTTACAAATTATCAAGCATTGGGCTGACAAAACCGCTTTGGATGCCTCAGCACTTCGTGAAACCCTCAATGCAATTCGGTTCACAGGAAGATACTTACCCCCCAAAAGTGATCCGTTGCGCGGTTGGTGGGAGCAGAGCCTTTCAGTTTAAAACAGAAGATTCCATACAAAGTATCAGCCACTTGATCTCAACAGAACTTGACAATGCCACTCATGCAGGTACGTTAGTCGCTCTCGTGGGGTTGTCATTTTGCTAGAACAAGACTCATCAGACCATAAAAGCCTGTGTTGTAGGCGATTGGAGGTCTATTGGGTTGTTTGAATGCGCCAAATGTGGGAACGGAAATCTGAATGGATCAGGCGGATTTTTGATAAATCCGCCTTCAGGGGGATGTTTTTACCGGGGTATAGAACAATGCTGTCTAAAGGAGGTGTCAAAAAAAAACTTTAAAAGACTTCATCCTCAGTGGCTCACCCCATTTATCAAATTGTGGGAGTCAATTTTATTTACTACGTTCGAGGTAGCTACCATGTTTCAAATTGTACAAAGGATGATAGAGTTTGGCGGACTGGCTCAGGTCCCGACGCCAGAACAGTCTTCCGTTTTATTTTCAGGACCCCAATTTTTTGCGGCTTTAGTTTCTGGGGTCCTCTTAGCCTTTGGTTTTCAACTTTTATTAACAAATCTTTCAGTTGCTGCCGGTATTTCCTACATGGGTAATACTTCCCGGTCGTCAAGCTCACATTCTGACTCGGGAGATACCCTAGGGGGTACGATTCGGAAAGTAGAGACGGCAGTAGGCGTCTGGACTTTGGTCACGGTTAGTATTGCTCTATTTTGTGCGGCATTACTGGCGGTTAAACTCAGCCTGATGGTCAGTGTTGGGTTAGGCGCGATTTTGGGATTGGTGATTTGGGCGACCTATTTTTCCCTATTGGTTTGGGTGAGTTCCACTACCGTTGGCTCGTTAGTCGGTTCTGTGGTTAATGCGGCGACTTCCGGCTTTCAGTCGATTGTGGGAACAGCTACGAGCGCCATTGGTGCAAAAGCGGCCTCTAATCAGGTGGTGGCAACGGCGGAAGCGGCAGCCGCAGCAGTGCGCCGCGAATTCGGTCAAGCGCTTGATCCCGAGGATATTCGCGAGAATTTAGAAGATTACATTCAGGCTTTAAAACCGGCACAGTTGGACCTCAAAGGAATCCGACAAGAATTTGAAAATTTGCTAAATGAACCCCAACTGCATGAATTGGCGACCCAAGGAACGCTGCCGGATGTGGACCGGGAGTCTTTGGTATCTCTGGTGAGTTCACGGACGGATTTATCAAAGCGGGATATCAATCGCATTGTGGATGAGTTGGAAGCATCCTGGAATAAAACCAAGCAAAAATTACAACCCCAGACAGATTGGATGGGGGAATTGGTGCATTATATTAAGGACGCTTCACCGGCGGATTTAATTTCCGATCGCCTGGATAGTAAAATCGATCGCCTGATTGATGCGATCGGCAATCAGGGTCAGAATAAACAGAACAAAGGCAATCCACAATCCGGGATGATGCAGCAGGGAATGATGCTGGCATTTAATACTGCCTTGGGGATGCTGATGGGACGGACGGATGTATCCGATTTCGATGTGGAAAAAGTCCTCTCTCAGTTACAGGATGCCAAACAGAAAGTGACCGAGGGAACGGATAAAGTCACCCGACAAATTCAGGGTAAACCGGCTGAACCTTACAGTGCCTTGCGAGCGGATATTGAAAATTACGTCCTCAATAAATATTCCTGGCAGATGACGCCGGAAAATATTGAGCGGGAATTCCGGGATGTTCTATTTGATCCCGAGGCCGATCCGGGACTGATTCGCCAAGAGTTGGAACGCTTCCGTCGCGGCAATTTTGTTGATATGCTGGCTTCTCGGGGAGTGTTTACCCAAAAGCGGATTCAAGAAATCGCCAGTCATCTGGAGGGGGTGCGGTTGCAGGTATTGCAAACCGTGACTCGGGCGGAGGAAGAGCAAAAAGCGCAGGATCTCCGCAAGCGGGTAGAACGCTATTTGCGCCATAGTCCCAAGGATACCCTGAAACAGGCGGATATTGAGCGGGATTTCAAGAAGTTGATTTCCGATTCGACGGCAGATTATCGGGAAATGCGCGATCGCTTGGCGCATATTGACCGGGCGATGATGATTGAAATGATGCGCGATCGCAATGATCTGACTCGGGATGAAGCAGCGGAAATGCTGGTGACGTTGGAACAGACCCGGGATGTGGTTTTAGAAGAGTCCAAAGGACTCCAAGAAGCGGCCCAAGCTAATCTGGATCTTCAGTGGAACCATGTCCAGGATTATCTGCGAAATACGGGGAAAGAAGAACTCAATCCTGAAGGCATCAAGCGGGATTTGGGTACATTATTGGATAACCCCAAAGCCGGTTTGTGGGCGATTCGGGCGCGGTTATCGCACTTTGACCGCGATACTCTGGTGAAGTTGCTTTCCCAACGGCAAGAGTTCAATGAAGATGAAGTGAACGCGATCGTAGACCGAGTGGAACATAATTGGTACAATGTTTCTCATGTACCGCAACAGGTTGCGGGACAAGCGAAGGAACAGTACGATCAGGCGACTTCTGCAATTACTGAGTACCTGCGAAGCACGGGGAAAGAGGAACTCAACCCGGAAGGAATTCAGCGGGATTTGAAGAAACTTCTCGATAATCCCCAAGCCGGTGCGCTCGCCATTCGCGATCGCCTC
>CAYUEH010000033.1:17138-18839 GCA_964442465.1 uncultured Laspinema sp.
GATGCTAACCGGATGGTGGCTCAAATCGAAGGGGTTCGCAATAATATACTCCGTCGTGCCGAACGGATGCAACTGGAAACTCAACGCCGTCTCGAACAGATGAAGCACGAAGCAGAACGCCAAGTGGAAGAAACCCGCAAAGCCGCAGGAGTTGCCGCTTGGTGGTTGTTCTTCACCGCATTGGTTTCGGGGATTGCCGCTGCCGGTGCCGGTGCTTTAGGTGTGCTTCTGACTTCACGGGTTCTGTACTAACCTAGGCTGACCCATTCCTCCTCTTTTTTGTAGGGGCAGTCCATCCATAGCCCCTACGGATAGAATTTGGACAAGCTATATAGAAACAAAGCCTCTTTTTTAAGGGGCTTTTTTTTACCGGAAAATTCCTCTAATCCGGAATCCGGTGTTCAAAATCTATAAAAACCCGCACCCTAAAGGGTGGGGCTATACGGACGAAGCGGTGCCTGCGCGGGCTGAAGAGTAAAAACGACTTTCGATAGTCGGATTTGGTAGAAAATTCCCTATTGACATCTGATTTTCTTTAGGCTTTAATAGAAAATATAGTAGTCTCTCAACGGAAAAAGCTGAGAGAGTATTCACTCACCCATGAACGAATCGGGAGGAAACCAATGTCTGAGTTAGTTGGCATTTCTAATCAAAAACTATGCAAACCCATAACCGGGCATTAACCGAGAAACTTTGACAATGAATTTTGCATTGGAACCCTCCATGGGGGTTTTTCGGGATGCCTGGGAATCGACACACCAGACAAATCGAGGAACTCTCATCTATCATGAACCTAGAACAACTGGGTTGGACTCCATTTTTTAACGAATCATTTGCACCCTATCGGGAACAAGGCTATCTCCCGGGACGGGTGGCGATCGCCCATAAACATCTCTACGTTATTTACTCCGAAAGCGGAGAACTCTTAGCGGATATTACCGGAAAAATGCGCTATCACGCCACCAGTGAAAACGATTTTCCGGCAGTGGGAGATTGGGTTGCGATGGGATTGCGCGACGGGGAAAATAAAGCGATTATTCAGGCTATTTTGCCCCGAAAAACTAAGTTTTCCCGGAAAGGGACGGGAGTAAAAACCCGAGAACAAATCGTCGCGACTAATATCGATACAGTCCTGTTAATGTCAGGAATGGACCGAGATTTTAACCTGCGACGCATTGAACGGTATCTGATTTTAGCGTGGGAAAGCGGTGCAAAACCCGTGATTGTGTTGAATAAGGCGGACTTGTGCGATCGCCTGGAAGACGACATTGCTGAAGTTGAAGCAGTGGCGATGGGAGTGCCGATTATTCCTTTGAGTGCGATCGGCGGAGTCGGGTTAGATGCCTTAACTCCCTACCTGCGATCGGGAAACACCGTTGCCTTACTCGGGTCCTCCGGGGTCGGCAAATCCACCCTCACCAATCAATTACTGGGAACTGCCACTCAAAAAGTGCAGGAAGTGCGCCAAACCGATAGTCGGGGACGGCATACCACCACCCATCGAGAATTGATGATATTACCCTCCGGTGCCCTGCTGATTGATACCCCAGGAATGCGGGAAATTCAAACTTGGAACCATCAAGAGGGATTACCGGAAACCTTTGCGGATATCGAAAATTTGGCGCAACACTGCCGATTTCGGGATTGTCAACATGACTCCGAACCCGGTTGTGCCATCCAGGAGGCGATCGCAGAAGGAAC
>CAYUEH010000034.1:0-5131 GCA_964442465.1 uncultured Laspinema sp.
AGAAACTGAGGCTAAACCCCCGCCTCCGCCTTCAGCGAGACCAGTTTTTCACCTTTAAGCATTCGTCCGGCAGCTTCCAGTAACGATTCCTCCAAATAGGGCTTCGTGAAATAGCCACTGGCTCCCATTTGAATCGCCATTTGCCGGTGTTTGTCCGCACCACGAGAGGTAAGCATCGCGATCGGCAGGGTCGTAAGTTGGGGATCCTTCTGCATTCGCGACAGCAGTTCCAACCCATCCATCCGGGGCATTTCAATATCGCAGAACACCAAATCGTAGGGGAGACCCGATCGCATTTTTTCCCAAGCTTCTTGACCATCCCGCGCCTGTTCCACCCGGTATCCCGCCTTATTAAAGGTCATGGACAACAGTTCACGCACCGTAATCGAATCATCCACAATCAGCACCGTCGGGTCGATTACCTGTGGTTCGATCTCAAGCGGTGGCTGAATCGAGTTGTCCTGAGAATTGGTCAACACATCGCCGCTTACTCGCCGCATCCGTCCAGCCGCCAAATCGATTAATTCTAAAACATCCGCGATCGCCACAATGCGGCCATCCCCCATCACCGTTGCCCCAGCAACGCCCACAGGCTTGGGAACAGGTCCTTCAAGCTGTTTAATCACGATTTCCTGTTCTCCTAGCACCTGATCCACCTGAAGCGCCAGGAAATTATCCGAGGAACGCAGGACCACCACAGAAATGATATCCTCTTCCGTATTCCCCACATAGATAGTACCCCCGCGTGGGATATGACGATTGTAAACCAACAGTTCGCGCAGGTGACGGAACGGCAACATCGTATCCCGCCAGGGAATAAAAGTCTGACCATTGTCCTTGATTTGAATCCGATCGCGGGGGACATCAATCATATCTTCCACCCCATCCATCGGGAACGCAATCCGGGCGCGATCGCTAATACAGCACAGGGCCTTAGAAATACTCAAAGTCAGGGGTAAGCGAATTGTAAAAGTCGTCCCCTTACCCAGAGTCGAATCAATCGACACCACCCCACGAATAGCGCTCAAGCTGGTCCGAACCACATCCATTCCGACCCCGCGACCGGACAAATCATCTGCCTGATCCTTGGTACTAAATCCGGGCATAAACAGTAAATCATAGACATCCAAGCGGGTCATACTATTTGACACTTCCGGCGAAATCAGCCCCCGTTGTAATGCCTTAGCCTTCACCTTTTCCGAATCAATCCCCGCGCCATCATCGGAGACCGAAATCACCGTTTGGTTCCCTTGATGGAAAGCCCGGACAACAATCCGACCCACGGGAGGTTTACCCTTTTTCCGGCGCTCCTCGGGGGTTTCCACCCCGTGAGCCAGAGCGTTGTTCACCAAATGGGTCATGGGATCCGAGAGTTGCTCCAGAATCATCTTATCGATCAGAGTTTCACGACCCTCAACCTGAAGCTCGACCTGTTTGCCAAACTTAATGGCATTGTCCCGGACCCCACGAGGCAGGCGATCGGCAGTTTGAGCAAAAGGCACCATGCGCGATCGCGTTAGACCCTCTTGTAACTGAGTCGTCACCTGGCGCAGTTGCCGGGTCACCTGTTCCGTTTCATCCACCAAAAATTCAATATCCGACGCCGATTCCCGGACCCGAACAATCAGTTCCAAAATATCTTGGGACAGACTATGGAACGGTGTGAACCGATCCATTTCCAAGGCGCTCCAATCGGAACCGTTATGGGACGGGTCCTGATGGCTATTACTGTTCCCCACCATAAAGTGGTAGTTTTGTCGCGAAGCCAGCAGAGAAATCTCCAGGAGCGATCGCTCGTACAAATCCTGCATCCGTTGCCCGACATCCGTCAGTTGGGAAACCTGATGCAGCAAATTATCCAAAAACTGCCGCATCCGTTCCTGATTCTGCTCGATGCTATTGCGATTAACAACCAGTTCCCCCACCAGGTTACTCAGGTTATCTAATTGTTTCACCGGGACCCGCATCGTCTGCTCAAAACTCCCACGCCTGGGAGCGATTCTGCCCCCGGTGTCGTGGGAGCCGCTACCGGCATTAGCCTGTAGCAACTGCTCCATATCGTCAAAGTCAACCTGGGGCTTCCGGGGATTTGCATCGGATATCGGGGAGCGGACCAGAGCTTTGTCGGAATTTGCATTCCCCGGCACTACAGCCGGAGCAGTGGGAGTGCTGGTTGTCCCTGGTTTCGGGCTACTCACCGGGTTTAACAGGAGTTCTAACTCCTCAAAACTGGCTTTGAGCGGCCCCATTGCTAACAAATAGTCTAATTCGGTAAAAACATCTGACTCCTGGGTCAGTTTGGGTTCCAAAGGCAAGTCAAGGCGCTCTCGGATGGGGGCGGATATGGCGACGGGCTTGGCTTCTTCCAGGTCAACTATCACCGAGGAGGACTGATTCTCCCCAAACAATGCATCAAAGTCTAAATTGGCCTCTGTAGACGCAGAAAATCCAGACCCAGACAGAGTTGCCTTGGATAGCCCTTGGGGAGGTGGGGCGGTTTGGTTGACATCGAGATTGGGCGATCGCTCTGTCGGTTCCTCGAACAGGGACTCTAAGTTTTGATAAAAGTCGCTGGTGTCTTCGTTGTCTTCCGAACTCTCCGAACTCTCCGGGTCCAAATCCCAATTCCAATCTTCACCGTCGAGGTTGCTCTGACTCTCCTCAAAAAGGTTGTTGGTGTCATCCTCTGCCTGGAGTTCGTCCCCAAACAGTTCAGAATCTAAAGAGGACTCCTCCATGAGGTCAAGATCGGCGATCGCCGGGGACGGTTCATCATCAAACAGACCATCCAAGGCTTCTAATACATCAGACTGGGGCTCTGAATCCGGATCCTCAAACTCCAACCAAAACTCGTCAGACTCCCCAGAGGCAGGGGCCGGTTTTCCCGGCGCTACCGGCTCTTTCCGGGCTTGAGTTGACGGGGATGGGGCGGGATCGAGTTCAAATAAATCCGTCAAGTCGTCTTCTATGGCTACAGTATTCGAGGGGTCCGAGTCAAACCAATCCACGGATTCATCAGATGCCGTAAGCGTTAAGGAGTCATCCCCGTCCTCGGTTGTCTCTCCAAACAAGTCGTCAAAATCGTCCTCATCAATGGGGATTTCTGTTGCCAGTTCCGGTTCAAACCTGTCTTTCTCAACTTCCGGGCCACTTTCAAATCCACTGATCTCTAGCAAATCCCTAAATTCTGAATCGTCAGCTATCTCTAGAGAGAACTCCGCATCCGATGCCGGTGGGTCGATTTCACTGACCGCATCTAGGGGTTCATCATCCCAGATCTGCTCCCAATCATCGGGTTCTTTGAGCTCTTCTGTGGCGACTTCCTCAAACAAATCTCCCAAGTCATCTAGTTTTTGATTAGATGACTTGAGGGGTTCTACCGGGGAGGGACTCCGGGGAGGTTCGCTGATGCTGCTATCCTCCATCTCCACAAATCCCTCAAGTCCGAACAAGTTGCCTAAATCCTCTTCGTCATTCTCCGGACTACTCATGTCCGTTTGATTGCCCGAAGGGTCTTCAAATAATAAATCGTCAAAATCATGGGTAGCACTGAGGAGTTCTCCCGGGTCCGGGGGTAGAGTCTCCAGGGTCCCCTCCCCGGTATTCGCTTCTTCTGTGACTTCTTCTCCTTCCCAGTTTTCATCAAAGTAGGAACTTTCTCCTTCAAATAAGTCGGCTAGGGTGTTGAGTTCGGCGGCTCCTACTTCCGGGCCACTATTATAAGTGGGTTTGGCAGCCCGTTTATCTTCACCCCAGGTTGGGTTGTTTTCTGACTCATGATGGTGTTTCCTTGTAGAGTCGCGCCCTTGTGAGGTTCGTTGATTGTGATCGGAGTTTGAATTAGACATAAGATTAAATTTTGAGTCTGTATGAGTGGTTTCCGGTATGATTGGGCTAGGGGATGAAGTCTTCGGCTGTTGGGGTTGAGGCAGTAGCAATCCTGCGAGTTCTGGACTGACTGTAATGGCGTCTGCTTGGCCACCGAGAACCTGTTCCCTAGCCTTTTGGATTTCTGTGATGAGAATAGGGGCAAGAACGCGATAGCTATGTTTTGGATTAGCGATCGCCTTGGCTACCTGCTCAATTAAATGACACCACAATTTTAAATCGAATTGCTCTCCGGCTCGTATCCATTGGCGGCAGATTTCTTGCATCCGTTGTTGGCGATCGGGATTTTCTCCATGCTTCAACAGATGCATCATTTCTTGCAACAGCCGAGAGACGTCACTTTTAAAAATGAGTTGTTTGGCGCTGTCTTCTTCTGCCCCTCGCTGCTTGGGCGGACTCTGGATCCGGGTGAGTTCGCCCCCGATGTAGGTTTTCTTCTGGGTACGGGTCACGAAGGCCGTGGGACTCTCTTGATCCTGGACCAATTGGGCTAAATGCTGATGAAGTTGAGCGATCGCCGGTTGGACTTCGGCATAAATCGCCGCTCCTTTTGCTTCGTCAACCGGACCGGGTACGCGGATTAATGCTACGGTGTCCTGAAGCCCCCGAAACACTCTCACAAATAAGGACGAGAGCGGGGGATCAACTTCGACTTGCACCTCCTGAAGCACTTTAAATTCGTCTTCTAGTTTGTGAGCAATCTGTTGAATGGCACTCAGTTCCAGCATTCCTGCCCCCCCTTTAACTGAGTGGGCCGCACGAAAGAGTTCCGCGAGTACAGACCGATCTTGTACCGCGATCGACAGATTTTGCAACCCTTGTTCTATGGTATTGAGGTGTTCTGTGGCCTCCTCAATAAAATAGCCCATGATGCGCTCTCGTTGTTCCGGCTGCATAGCGGGTGTCCCATTCCTATTCCTATTTGGTGAACAAGGATCTGATCGGCTTATTTAACAAAGCTTTATCCCCTTGAAGGGTCCGGATCTTGCTGATTGGAAGAGCCTCCGGCAGCTTAGAGGGGTTGTCATCCGCCGGTGACCAGCCCTCTTCTCGGGGTTAAGGTCCTTCTGAAGGCATCGGTCCTTGATGGGTTTGACGGCTTGTCACCTGGGATCAATGTACCCATTCCTACCGCTTCAGTGATCACAAGGGACCGCTGTCGCCCTGAGAAACCCTCGGGCCGTTGTCTTTAAACCACTGTCTTTAAACCACTGTCTTTAAACCACTGTCTTTAAACCACTGT
>CAYUEH010000034.1:5231-18384 GCA_964442465.1 uncultured Laspinema sp.
TTTAAACCACTGTCTTTAAACCACTGTCTTTAAACCACTGTCTTTAAACCACTGTCTTTAAACCACTGTAGAGACGCTCTAGAGCATCTCTACAATAAACATCTGAGCCCCACACAACGGTAGAGATTCAACCGATCGCCGGTGCTGACAGGCAGCTTGTAGAGCCTAGCGACGCTCTCCAGTTTCCACTCGGAACCGTTCCACCGAGGTCAACAGGTCTCGCGCCACCCCCACGAGGTTTTGCAGAGAACCCGAGACCCGCTGGGCTTCTTGGGAGGTTTCCTGGGCCGTCAGTTCCACCGCTTGCATCACCTGGGCGACCGATCTCGAAGTTTGGGATTGTTCCACCGTATCTGCGGTAATCGATCGCACCAACACATCGATGCGATTGGTCACCTGAATGATATTTTCCAAGGCCCGTTTGGCTTGTTCTGCCCGCTTCGTCCCCTCAATCACCTGTTGGGTGCCTTCCTCCATTGCCACCATCACCCCGCCGGTCTCGCTCTGAATTTGCATCACAATTTGCTCGATTTCTTTGAGGGCTTTAGCGGAGCGATCGGCCAACTGACGCACTTCATCCGCCACAATCGCAAACCCTCGACCCGCTTCCCCAGCACGAGCCGCCTCAATACTGGCATTGAGCGCCAAGAGGTTGGTCCGTCCGGCGATCGTCGCAATCAAGGCCACAATTTTGGAAATTTCTTGAGTTGATTCCGCCAATCGCTTGACTTTTCGCGTGGTTTCTGCTACTGTTTCCCGGACTTCCAGAATCCCCGCCACGGTTTGTTCCACCGCCTCACCACCTTTTTTAGCCGTTGCCGAGGCCGATTTGGCCACTTCCTCCGCCTCCCGAGCGTTATCAGCCACCCGTTGAATCAAATCCGTCATCACCTGGACCGAATTGAGGGTAGCCGCCAGTTCTTCCGCTTGTCGCAGAGCATCGGTAGATAAACTGCGGGCAAACGATTCGCTATCCGTGGCTCCCTTGGTCACTTGTCGCGCCGCCAGTTTCACTTGCAGAACGATTTCCCGCAGGTTTTGAATCGTCAGATTAAAGGAGTCAGCAACAGCCCCGAGGACATCAGCCGTAACTTCAGCCTGCACCGTCAGGTCCCCTCTAGCCGCCCCTTCCACATCATCCAGCAGGCGAATCACTTGTCGTTGCAGGTCTTCCTTCGACTGTTCCTGTTCCTCGGCTTTCCGTTGGGCTTCCGAAGTGGTCGTGTAGATGATTCGCCCCATTTGGTTGAATTTAGCCGCAAGCTGGCCAAATTCATCTTCCGTATAAACCGTTGCTCGGGCGGACAGATTGCCCTGAGACATCGTATCAAATTGCCCTTGTAAATCGTCCAGGGAACGGCGAATCAACTTGGCGCTGGCACTGCCCACCCCAAAACAAGTGAGAATACTGGCCCCTCCAGCCGCTAAAGCCATCATCGGGTCCTTCAGTTGTTGGGGCCAACTGCGTTGACTGGAAAACGCAAAAGAAACCGAAGCGGCGGCGATCGCTGAGACCCCTCCAGAAATTAACGCAATCCACAGGAATTTTTTCACCAGGGATGCATTTTCTAAAAAGCCCAAGAACCCCGGGTCTGTATTCGCAACGGTTTCTACCGGAGCATTTTCCGGTTGAGTAAACACCGGGACTTGTTCAGCACTTCCGGCAATCCGAAAAATTTCATCATCCCGAATGATCGACCCATCGGTATCTTCGCCAATATCGTAGCTATCATCGATGTCTCGGAAAGAGGCTTTTGGGCCCATGCTGCCCATTCCGAATCCACCCGTACTCGAACCCGTCGTATCCTCCGACAGATCGAAATCGGGAATATTATCGGGAATATTGCCGAAATCATCAAAATCATCGAACTCACCCAAAAAGTCAACGCTGTCTTCTTGGAGGGGGGACGAGTTGGCGAACCCATCCGGAAAATCCTCGCCGTTGTCCTCCGAATCAAAGGAATTCTCCCCACTAAAGGCGTCGTCAAAATCCTCTAAATCGTAACTATCCACCGGATTGAATCCATTGGTGGGTTCAGAGACGAAGGTCTTACTATCGTAGTCATCATCGTCTTCTATTTCCGGTTGAGCCAGTCCTTTCGGCTGGGAGAAAGGCGGCCCCGAGGTTTTGGGAATTGAGTTGAGCACCTGAGTCTGTTCGAGTTGTTTGCGTCCCATTAACAGGGTTTCCTCCTCCTCGGAAGGAGAGTTAAAGTCGAAGTCTTCGTCAAGATCATAGGGCAGCCCTGGATCCCCTGCACCCTGGCCATTCTGATGATGAGATTCCTCTTGCTCATCCTCGCTGAAATCATTCCCTAAATCATCAGCGGCATCGAACAGGTCAAAATCTGAATCGATCGCCGACCCATTGTTGTGGTAATAACTGGTGGCTTCGTCATCGTCATCGTCATCCTCTAGGGGGTCTGAATTGGACTCAAACTCCATGTCATCGTCCGCCGCAAACGCCTCTTCAAACTCCTGAAACGGCGTTGCCAAATCCATCAGGTCCAAATCGTCATGGCCCTGATCAAAGGGGGACTGATTCGAGACCCCGATCGCCGTCTCCTCCCCGACTAAATCGGGCATTTCATCCTCTCTAGGCAAAAAGTCGGGTAACTCCGATGCCAGGGGATCACTCCATTGGTTGTTTTGAACCTCGGAGAGGATTTCTTCGTCATCAATGGCAAAGGGGTCTTCATCCTCTATCCCCTCATACTCCTCGTCGCTGGTAAAGGGATTGAGCAGTCCATCCTCTTCCGGGGCAGAATCCGCGCCTAAATCCCCGGACTCCAATGGCTCAAACGCCTCAAATTCCATTGATTCGAGTTCAAGATTGGGGTCCACCGGATCCAGTTCCATACTCAAGTCCGATGAATCCGACCCAATCTGGTTGATGGCTAAGGCTTCATTGTAAGCCCGGTCATGCAAACCCAGATCCGAGTCTTCTTCCCAGAATTCTTCTTCATCGCTCTGGGCTGGGGCTTCTCCTTCAAACAATGCCGTATCTTGTTCCGATTGAATCTGATCAAAATCCGTCTGGAACTCCTCCGTTGCGGATTCAAATTCGTTGTCCGGATCATACCCATAATCGGAAGACTGCATCCCTTCTGTAGCGTACTGATTGGCATATTCCATGCCCTGGGACGCTCCCTCAACGAACGCCGGGTCATCCGTCAGATTCAGCACCCCTTCATACTGACCGAGTGCCACATCATACATTTGCAATCCATAACAATAGATGTGACCGGCTAAGAGTCGAGCACTGGGATCTTCGGGAAAATTCGCCACTAATTGATTGACAATTCCCGCTGCTTCTTCATAATTTTTCTCGGTATAGGCCGTTAAAGCTTGTTCGTACTCCTGCTGATAGTCCGGACTTGATACCATTTGCCCCCTCCTGGCGGTGCCTACCTGGTGCGCTCTTACAATTTTTCTAGTGAAATCTTATCAAGGTTAAGTGAAACTCTAGTTATATCCATTGGATTTCTGGACTGCCTTGATGGGATTCTAGGAAACGGATATTACAAAAAAAAATGGATTTAAAGCCCCGTCCTTTTCAGACGGCTTTTAATAGGTGTGCTATAACTGAGTGTAGTGTATCGACGTAAAGATAGCCTTTCTCAGGCTGATCTGAATCCTTTATAAATGCTCAAACCTTTGCTGTCGTTGTCTGGGCTGTACCCGATCAGTGTAAACGACCCGACACCGACCGCTTAAGCGTTATGGATCGGGCTTTTGGGAGCCCTCAAGACAACATCCTCCTGATATATAGCGGTTCGGTGGACTGATGAGGTACTGTTTTGCATTCGGCCAGATATTCTGGGAGAGGGGTTTGGGGTGAGGTCTGTACTTTATGGAGATGAGAAGCGCTATCGTATTCCTTATAGCATTCCTTGCCGGATTTATAACTGATGACTTCTCCTGCAGGACGCTTTGGGCCGCCAACATCCAAGGGCTGAGGGTCTTCCACAAATGATTTATAACTGATGACTTCTCCTGCAGGACGCTTTGGGCCGCCAACATCCAAGGGCTGAGGGTCTTCCACAAGGGCACTTCATGATTGCTATAGCAAGACATCACCTTGGAGCCTTTGGGGGTTGTTGACGATCGCCCTTCCAAATAGCCGCGCATTCCTCCCGGTGTTCAACCCTAGATTAGCTCGCGGGACTCCTGCTGGTTCCGTGGAATATTCCTAGAGGGGGGTCTTTGTGGCAGAACTAGAGATAGAAAGGCCCTCGCAACCAGGGGTCAGCAATCGTTGCATCGGATCCCGGATCTCAAACCCCCGAGAAATCACTCCTCACTGAGCGCCTAGGGTCCGGTCCTCACCCCCAAATTTTCTGGAGCCACTTGGCTCCGGTTTCAACTCGGATTGCCTGACTCAGGGGCTGCCAACGATTCCAGGCGGTGGGTTGGAGGTGGGAGGGCATAATTGCTACGCCCAGTTGCTGAGTACAAGAACTCATATAGCGCTTGGAATCTGTGTCGGGTACAGCGATGGCGACCCCAAACCGTCGGCCCTGTGAACGTCCGAGGGGATGCAAAAAAGTACCTCATCAGTCCACCGAACCGCTATCAATGTTTGATCTGTGGTTTTGTACTGGACCAAGATGGGAATGCCGCGCTCAAGAGACTCAAGTGAACAGTCCGTCCCCGGAGGACTCTGGGCAAGGTTCTTACTGCTAAAGGAGACATCGACCCTCGCCCACCGAAGAGGAAATCCCTGCTTCTGAGCCGAGTCACCGCTGGGGGAATAACTCAGCAGTGATGCGGGGAATCCGTGCAGGGGAGAGAGGTTTTGAGGTTAACTTTGGGTCAGGTTGACCCCCTCGGGTTGGGTTTTAATCTCCTTGATCTGCCTTGAATTCGCCTGGGCGGTTGGTCTTATGCGACCCCCTCTTTCCGGGCTATTTATGCTGCCCATCGTGCCGATCGCACGATCGCCACCTGATCGAGCAGTCGCAAAATTTTCTCCTCTTCGTCTTTGTTTTCTTCTTTGGGCGGGATGACCCACTCCCCCCGTAAAAAAGGAGCCATAGTGTCTAGAACATTCGTCGGCAGTCGGACTTGCTCTACATCAAGCCAGTCCATTCCCACGATTTGATCGACCGCTAACCCTAGTATAGTGTCTTGGTCTTCGACTGCGATCACGGGAATTTCCGGGCGATCGGTATTTAAGGTTGTGGGTTCTCCGAGAAATTGACCGAGATCCGCGACCCAAATCACCCGCCCTCGAATATTGAGGGTTCCCAACAGTAAGGGTGAGACGTTGGGAATCAGGGTAATGCGATCGGGGGATTGGGAAATCACTTCGCGAATCCCTGTTGCACTTAAAGCAAATTCATTGCCAGAAGGCACGAAAAAACGCAGATGTAACTCCCCTTCCGGGCTTTCTAGTTCTTGAAATTCCGCTGCTTGTTCTAAGCCAATCCCCGTTAAAAAATCTGGATTACCCACCATGATTGCAAGTCCCCTATCTTCTGAGTAGCTGTTTGACCGTTCCCACCAGTTCAGTAGGCTGGAACGGTTTGGCAATGTAAGCATCGGCACCTTGCTTCATACCCCAATACCGATCAAATTCTTCACCTTTCGATGAACACATGACCACTGGAACGTTTTGGGTTTTAGGATCAGCCTTGAGACGACGACAAACTTCGTAGCCATTCATCCGAGGCATCACAATATCGAGTACCACGAGATCCGGGCAGGTCTCCTGAATGCGTTCCAGGGCTTCTAATCCATCACTTGCTACGGTAACATTCAATCCACTCTCTTTCAGTAGGGTTGAGATCATCTCCCGTTGCGTGACGCTATCTTCTACAACTAGAACTGTACTCATAACTTCCCTTCGGTGAAAAGCTCTCTAAATAGATTAATGGGACCGCCCCTTTGGCGGCGTGCTTGTCTTAGCCCCGCTGCCTCCAGGTTATCCAACCGGAGACATTTGAGGGATGGGTTTAACAATGCAAGCGTCTTCAACACAGTGGGTGACAGGTAGTTTTATTGGGAAAATTAGAAATAAATTCTATTATATTGGCCCCAAAGCACTCAGAAACATTCAGGCTTTCACCCCCCATCCTCTGGTCCGGTCAATTTGGGTAGCCCACTGTTGGGGTATTCAAAGAGCCGATCGGGGAACGGTGCGATCGCCGGTTCGCCGATCGGGCAGGGGTTCTGGTCCAACAAACCGAGGGGGACAAATGAGCAGCCTCCGGTTCGGGACTCTTTCTTTGAAAAGAGCGTTCGTTGGCCCGGTTTGGTGCTAATGATAGTTTACCTCTTCACGCTCCCGGATCTAAACCGACTGGGATTCTGGTTTCCAAAAGTTTCTGATTTTCTATAGCGCGTTTTGCAGTATTTTGACTTGGAGATAGGGAGCCAGATGCTCGCACTCCAGGGTTCTCCGGCTTGGATTCATTAGACTTGTTGCCAAATTCTTTAAAACCCCCCTGGAATTAAACGTTGATTCCTCTGGCTTTCCCCTGATTAAGGGGGACGGGGGGGGGATCCAAGGGGGACGGGGGGGGATCAATCCTTTTTTTTTGCAAGAGGTCTATGGTCACATTCTGGAAAAAAGGGTCGCTATAGTCCGGGGGTGAAGTTTTAGCGATCGGGGACAAGAAACCAGGTTTTTGGCCCACATTGGGTGCTCTAGGCCAAGGATTTTGTCAACAAACCCGGGTTTTAACATCAGGGGTCACTACGGACTGAAGTTGGTTCCGCCTTGAGGGGCGATCGCCCGGGGTGGGACTGGCCCTTGACGATGCTCATCCCTCCTAGAGACTAGAGTTCGGCTTCGATCACCTCAGCTAATACCCGGTCCGGTTCAGGATGTTCGGGGTCACCGGGGCCAATATATTTTTCCACAATGGTTAAGAGTTCACTTGAACCGAATGGTTTGGTGAGATAGTCTGTGGCGCCTACCATCCGAGCTTTGACGCGATCGATAAAGCCATCTTTGCCCGTGAGCATCACAATGGGGGTCTGGCGAAAGGCGCTGCTATGACGAAGCATGGCACAGATTTCATACCCATCCAGTTCGGGCATGGTAATATCGCACAGGATCAGGTCCGGTTTGAGTTGGAAGACTAAACTCAGGGCTTTGAGGGGATTCATCAAGGCGCTGACTTCATACCCATATTGGGCGAGGATGGCTTCCACGGTTTTGCCTACGGTGATGTCATCTTCGATACAGACCACCCGGGGAATTTTAAAGCCCTGATCGACATCGCATTCTTCTAACCCGTCGCCATTCAAGGATGAGTTTGGATAAAAGAGTTGGACCAATCCCAACTGAACGAAGGGATAGATGGCACGGGCGACGGTTAAGATATCCCGATTCAGGTATCGAGACATTTGGCGGAGGTTGGTGGTCCCATCTGCCCAGCGATTGAGGTTATTAAAGGTATTTTCCGGAAGGGCTTCGCGCATTTGGGCGGCATCGGAGATCACCGGGCATTGATTGGGGGATTGGATATGGGGATGAAACTGTTTCCACTCCTGGACTTGCTTGATAATTTTGGTCACGAGGGGCGCAATCTCCAGGGTGGTCAGTTGGGGCGCGAGTGCCGGACCCATTTCAAAAATAAAGGAGCCTTGGTGGAGGCTGAGGAGATCGAAGAGGGTTTCGCGAACCATGCCCTGAATGATGCTACGTCCTTGCGCTGGGGTGAGGATGTGGTTTTCGAGTAAGGCCCATAAATAGCCATATTCTAGGGCATTGGTTGCAGAAATGGAGAGGTTGGTGATGCTATCTAAGGCAGATTCTGCGTTATAGCGCCGCAGGAAGTCCCGCAATCGGGATAGGCTGGTATCGGTATTGGCGGCATAAATGATTTGTCCATTGGAGAAGAACACAAACCAGGATTGGTCACAGGAGCGCGATCGCTTATCTCGGTAAGGATAGCGATACACCAAGGAGTCACGCACGTTATCACGTCCGCCACAGGTATTGCCGGAGTTAATCCCATAAGCTTCTACAAACAGTTCTCCGGTTCGCTGTCCCAGTTCAATGAGTTGTAGAATGCTCCGAATATCGATTTCATTCAAATTTCCCTGCATGCCACTAAAATTTTCTCCTTAAAACCGTTTGAACCCGATCGTGCTGTAAGGCCCGCAGGGGTAGGGAATACACTGTTCACCTGAAAGTCCGGGATGCCTGGAATCCCTGTTGATTTAGAGCAGGGAACTTGGGCCATTCTATTTCATTTATTCCGAGTCAAGCAGGCAGCTACAATCGAAAGAGCCGCAATCATAATGGTCTGCCTGGGGACTCCCTGAAATCAGGTGATCTTCCTGCGTTAACCCAAAAGGCTGTATTGCTGTAGCCCTTTGAACCAGCACTTTTTAGAATGGTTGATTGGACCTAACACAGCATCAGTGACAGACAATGACCAGCAGATTTCCATATCATCATATAAGCCAAATTGCAATACCTCTGAGCCGGATAGTTGTTTTGAGCCGGTTGTGGCACTTTGACCATGCCTTGACTGTGGATCTTCAAAGAAGATCGGCCTCGATTTGAGGGGCAGGGTAAGAGCAGCCCGATTAGAATGGCCACAGATGTCCTTTTACTGTACCGTCTTATTCCCCGGTATTGGAACGGTGAACACCGATTGTTATGATGCGCGAATAAGCTGGATGATCTCCTCGCCTGACCTATTCCCACCTCAGAGATCTGGGGGGTTACAACTCCCGGGTTTGGGGGTCGTGCAACAACTGGTTTTAAACGGTCTTGGGCCTGATACAATAGAACAAAATTTTCTTTCTCTCCCGGGTCTTGGGCGGATTGGAGATTCCCGGGTCTACCACTCAACTGAGTTTGACCTGGTTTGACCTTATGCGATCGCTTCCCTGATAGGGTATGATACGCCTTTATAGGTTCTGACCCGTAGCTACCATCTGTGTGTTCCAATTTTTTAGACTTTTTCCGTTGCCAGGGGTGGGTGCAGGGTAAGCCAGAAGGTCCTTAAGGACTTCGGTGACCGACACTCTCCCTGGGGCTGTTTGAACCCTAAAAGTGGAGACAACAGCAGATAGCTCGGCAACTGACCCAGCTAGGGAACTCCCCCGGAGCGATCTACGGTGTTCGTTCTGATTATAGGTCAAGCTCTCCCCACTTGCTTGGGGCGATCGCCTTAATCAAAATCGGCGATCGCTGGCCTAAGTTCTCCCTGGTCTGGTTTACTGTTAGGGATCGGCGCACCGATCGCCCCTCGGGGACCCCCTAGGGTCGAGTCGCCCTAACCCACCCAGATCATTCTAACCATTCACCGGAGGTCAAAAAACTCAGCTATCCGTTCAACTCAACTCATCGTTGATATTGATTAACAGGTTATCTTATGCTAACAAATGCTAAGATACGCTACCATTTAGGTAGGCCATAGTACGACTGCACTCAATGCCGTTAAAGTTTGGGGAATATCCCCAAATAGGCTGATGAAATGTCAGCAACCCTCCCCATGGGACGGATATGGTGCTACCCATACCGGCTAAACTGCTTAAAAAAGCCCATCACGCCGTTACCGGGTCAACCCTGAATGAATACCCCCTAGTTCAGATGAGCGGCTTGTTCAGCCGTTGCCAGACTCGTCTCCAAATCCGAGAAAAAGTCCATCCTCCTTCTTGCCATAACCCCCGGGGTTTCAGACAGGTTTTTAACAGATGAAGGCCACATCAACCGCACCAAAAATGCCCAAAATCCCAGAACTTATTCCGTTGAATCCCTTTGACGGGATTCACTTAATCCGGTCATGGTCTGCTCACGTTGATTTTGTTCTCTACCCCGAAAAAATAAGTGGATCAGACCCGGGGAATGTAGGCCCAACCGATATCCCTAAGCTGACATTAGTTCAATTATTATTAGTCCAGATATCGGCGGATATAGCCCTAACCCCAATTATTTTAAATACCCTGCTCCAAAGGGTTAAATCAGTCCCCCCTCACATTAAAAAATCTACAGTTAAGAAGACTGCTGATCTAGCACTAAAGTCGAGCCAAACAGGGTCAAAAAAGGAGGCACAGATTCATGAATATGAGTATAGCAGTCAAATGGATAAAGTCCCAACCGGATTGTTTCCCAAGTTGGCTCTTAAACCCCCAAGAATGCACCCTGATTATTTAGGACGATTTACCCTAAACAACAGATGGCCTAAAAGTAGTTTCATAACGGTTAAACCTTGCTTTTTCAGCAAGAAAGACCCGATTGTTTCTGGAATTGATACGGTGGGTTGAGGCTAGTCCTTAACTTATTAATCGGTTAACTCAGGTTAGCAAAAACGTATCAAAGTATTGGTTGAGATCAGAATTCGGCATAGAAACGGAAGAGGAAGATCGGCGTGCTTTATCTAGCGGAAGTACAAAAACAGAAAAGCGGCTTTGGCCTGGGTAGCGGTAAAGCTGAACTCAAACTACTCGCCTGTCAGCGAGGTGAACAAAGTTGGACAGCGGTACCCGGATCGGAGACGATCCCAGCGGACGATGCCAATAATTTGAATGCGGGGACTCTGGTACTCGTCGATCTGAGTCCTAACAAACAAATTAAAGGCAATATTGAAGAGGCGGCCAATCGTCTGGTCAGTATTTTGCAGGGATTCTCCCGAGGCCAAGAGAAAATTAAAACCAAGGAAGAAGAAATTGAGCAGTGGATGCAGTCTTTGACTTACCAAAGTCAGGAACTCCAACGCCGGGAAATGGAACTGCAAGTTCGAGAAGAAGAAATCGCTCAACTGGAGTCCCAACGCGAAGAAATTCAAGGGTCCTCGGAAGAAGCACAACGCATTCGCGATGAACTTCAAGTCAAGCAGCAGGAACTCGATGCGGCTCTGGAAAAACTCCAGTCTGAAAAACAGAGTATGGAGGCTCAACTGGCTGAATCCCAACAGTCGGTTCAGTTGGACGAGGGACTGGCCACGCACATTCAGGAATTGCTTGATTATTTGACCCAAACGACCCCGCCGACGGCTTCCCTTGGGGAACAGATTGCAGTTGTCCTAGAACAGATTTCCTCACAGCAGGCGGTTCTGGACGAACATTGGCAACGTCTGGAACAACATCGTTCCCAAGCGCAAGTAGAAGAACAGGAAGCGGAGGCTAAACAACAACAATTAGATCGCTTGCGTCAAGAGTGGGAACAAAATCAGGGAGATTTAGCTGAGGCTCACTCCCAATTAAAACTCCTGGAAAAGACGCTTTCGATTCAGCACAACCAGGGGAATACTCTGGATGCTCAGGTGAAGAACCAATTGCTCTTAAGAGAACAATTGGTTCAACTTTCGGAGATGTTTGAACAGGTGGCTGTGGTTCAAAAGGTGGATATAGAAGCCCTGGAACGGATGCCTATTGAAGAACTCCAAGGGTTAGCACAAAATCTCCAGCAAGATTTGGATAAAATCTTTCAATTTGTGAATGGTCAAGAAGAGGAGTTGAAGTTACAGCGGGAGACGATTCAAGAACTAGAACAACAGTTGGCGAATGCCAATGACTCCGATCGCTGGAATATTCAGCGCAATTTAACCGATGAGCAGGAAGCTTATCAAATGTTAGACCAAACTTTGGTGGGTCAGCGCCGAAATCTCCGGGAACGTCAAGAAACCTTGACTCAACACCAAGCAGTTTTGGCCCGTCGTCAAGGTCATGGGGATGCGACGCCGATTAAGCCCGCTCAACCTCTGGATCCGGTGTTGGCCCAAATTGACCAACAGAAACAAACCTGGGAAGAGCAACTGGCTCAGATTAAACAGGAGATCGATCGCACTCGACAGTCTCTGGAGGAGGTTCAGGGTCAGGTGAGCGATCGCGCCACTCAAATGGACGGCAAACGGCAGGCGATCGAACAATTGGAGGCACAGTTGGCTCAACAACGCTCTAGCGCGGCCCAATTGCGCGGTCGAATCACCAACTATGAGGAAATGTTGCAGCCGATGCAAGATAAGCTCAATGAACTCAAGGCCAAATTGGAAGAAGTCAGCACTTTGTTGACTCAGGTCCAGGAAACCGAGGGTCATCAACAGCAGGCTGTCTCCCAGATGCGGGACCTCCTCATGGGGTTAATTAATTCCCAGTCGGCGGAGTTGGCGGCATCGTAGCATCCCCAGGTCAGGGCTGGCTGGCAGAGGTCCCTTCACCTCCTCTCGGGGGTGAGGATGATCCAATCTCCCTCTACCCGGGCGATCGCCCCTCCGGGAAACGGATCGGTTTGCGTTTGATTCGGGGCCTGAATTAAGGCGGTCATTTTCTCCACTTGCTCATAATTCGGCGCTTTCGGTAACTGTTGCCGCAACAGTTGCCGCAGGGCACGGCGCTGAAGGGCCAGGGGTGCAGTCCCCAAAATGCGCCGATTGATTTTCTGGGTAATCCCAGCCAATTCCCCCTTGACAATTAACTCACTTTGTGATAATGATCGCTCCAACAGTTCCCGCGCTTGGGTTTCTAAATACTCCACATCAGCGCGTAAGAGCTCCGCCGTTTGTGCGAGATGTTGCTCTACATTGGGGTTGAACTGTTTTGTGAGGTACGGAAGCAACTCCTGACGGATATGGTTACGGGAATAAGTGATATCAAAGTTAGTAGTGTCTTCCCAAATTTCAATCTCACGTTGGTGACAAAAGTTGCCGGTTTCTTGACGGCTAACTTCCAGGAGGGGACGCACCAGGCGGAGAGTGGGAGTGAGATTCCGGGTCCAGGACAGGGCTTGTAATCCATCAGCGCCGGTGCCCCGCATTAGGTTAAACAGCAGGGTTTCCGCCCGATCGCTCTGGGTGTGACCCGTGACCAGGATGGGATAACCTTCTGCTTGGGCGATCGCGCTTAAGGCATGATAGCGCCATTCTCTTGCACCGGCTTCCGTGTGCGGGACTTGGGTGCCAGCGGTTTCCAGAAAAAAGGGTAACTGCCACTGGTTTGTGAGAGTTTCCACATATTGGGCATTGGGGGTGGAATCGCTACGCCACTGATGATCGCAATGGGCGATCGCCAGATGCCAATTCCATTTAGGCTGCAAATCTAACAGCAATCGGGCTAAACAGAGGGAATCTTGTCCACCGGAAACGGCAATTAAAATGCGATCGCCCGGTAACAATAACCCGCGCTGTCGCAAAGTTCGATGGAGTTTAACATGGAGAGCCGTCCATTGAGTCATAGGTGATTGAGCATC
>CAYUEH010000035.1:0-1646 GCA_964442465.1 uncultured Laspinema sp.
CTCTACATTTAGGATTTGACTTTCAAAAATGCGTAAGTCATGAGGGTGCAAGATTAAACTGACTACGAACTTTGGAAGAGAACGACTGAAGTCGTTACTACGAACTATTGAAGAGAACGACTGAAGTCGTTACTACGAACTATTGAAGAGAACGACTGAAGTCGTTACTACGAACGGGGAAATAATAAACACTGATGGGATTAGTATGCATAAAACTTGTGCCTGAGCGGTTGCTCAGGCACGAGTTGACGGACAATAATTTTGAGTAAGATTTGAACTACAAGAAGGGTTTGTGCTGTCCTTTTTTGGACAAGACACGATAAATTTCATGAACGAGCTTTACTAAGGGTTTATCTAATCAAATTGGGTTGGAGAATATCTCGGAGATAGTCTCTGGTGGGTTGTTAGGAAATAAAGTTGACGCCCCAGCATCCCCAGCTTTTCTCCCCCTTGGGAACTAAGCAAGAGACGGAGGTCGCCCACTGTTGGGACTTGGGTAAAACTTAGCACGGTGATTAAAACTCGCTGCTAAAACGTGGTCCTTGGTCTAAACCCCATTCATGTTTCAGGAATTGCTGATACATGGTTTCCCTCACCATCATTTGTTTGTACAGTTCTTTGAGAAAATGTTGAGACTGTTCAAGGCTCATTTTCTCGACTTGGGTTTCAAAGGCGCGGACGTTAAATTGTTGTTCCAAAGATAGCTCGATTGGTTGGCTCATTGTAAAACTCCTAATGTTTGATAGTCACACGGGCTGGAAGGAGAGTTGTAAAGCGGGTAACCCCGTCTTTATCTGTTGTCTCTTTCTGCCGTTGCTGGGGGCGGTCAGGATTTCCTTGTTGCCTCCTGTTAAGAAATATAACAAAGATTTGACAAAATGACAAACTTGCCCTTGGGCTTTTATCTGGAAACGATGACTTAGCAGGTTTCACGGGTAGAAGCCTGGGCTTAAAGTCGTTGTAACAAATCAAATCTTTGAAAATTGCTCAGTTTGAACCAAATAGGTATTTCTTCTGGTTGAGAGACCGATTGTGGCTCTTACTGTATCTCTACTATGACGGATATGAACCCCTGTTGCCCTCTGTCGCGAGATACGTTTCAGGAGGCTTTCTAGCCCTCCAAGCGATTAGTTTTGGTAAAAAATGGATCAAAACGTAAAAAAACCGCTTCTGAATGGCAGAAGCGGCTCTATCCGATGGATGATCGACAGGTGAATTTTTCTGTCTGGCTATTACCATCTTTCTAGAGCATCGGCACTGTAGAAGAGGATGGGAATTGAAAAACCAGAAGGGAGAAGCAGTTTGGGATTAAAAACCGGGTTTAGGGCCAGTTTTGGTCAGGGTTTCTGGGGTGATGAAACGGTTATGTCTGGAATCCCTGACTTAGAGGGATTGGCGATCGCCTTAGTCGAGGGTGACAATCACGACGGTAATATTATCCCGTCCCCCTTGATCTTTAGCGGCATTCACGAGTTTCTTAGCGGCTTCGTCACCGGAGAGTTGCAATTGCAGATTAGGGCCGATCGCCTCAGCAGAGAGTTCCTCGGTCAACCCATCACTACAGAGCAATAGGCGATCGCCCGGTTGGACTTCAAACTCTTGCAAATCAATCTGTTGTAAATCCTGGCGTCCCAGACATTGAGCCA
>CAYUEH010000035.1:1746-3930 GCA_964442465.1 uncultured Laspinema sp.
GCTTGATTGGCCTTCAAAAAAGCTTCTTTCAACAGATCGGGAGTCTTCTGGGCAGACTTCCAGCGTTCCACTAAATATTTTTCAATGGTTTCAGTAGCGATTCGACTGGCCTCTTGGCCTCCCGCATGGCCTCCCATACCATCGGCTACGATAAAAAATCGCCCCTCCGGGTCATCGATATAGAAGGCGTCCTGATTCACAGAACGAACGAGTCCCGTATCCGTCAGACCCGCGAAAGATCGTTTCATAACTCAACGCTTACTATGACAACTTTTACAGGGGGAATAGAAAATTGGGTTTAGATTGAATAGGCGATCGCGCCTTCTTTCAAATCTAAGGGTTCCAAATTACAAGATTACATCATTTTATCTGACCGCTCGATCCGCATAATCAGGCGGATCAAACTTCCCGCCAGCAATAGTGCCACAGCCCCGACAATTAGGGCCAGCCAGATTTTATCGTTCACCAATAAAATCGTTGCCGAGAGGGTAAATGCACTCACCAGTAAGGCTAAGTTGGTCCCCATTTGAACGTTACCAATGCGCCGCAGCACCCGATCGGTTTCAATGGATCGGACGCGGATGCGAATGTCCCCACGTTCTAGTTTCTCTATAGTATCCTCAATTCGGCCCGGTAAACCCAACGCCGTGGTTCCAACTTGCGCGGCTTGCCGTCCAATTTCATTGAAGAACGTATTGCGATCGAGCGAGTTACCATTCGTCATAATCTGCATTGCAAAAGGTTTTGCAACCTCCATAAAGTTAAACTCGGGATCCAGACCCTTCCCCACACCTTCCAGGGTTGAAAAGGCACGCATCACGAAGGTAAATGTAGCGGGAAAGCGGAAGGGTTGATCGTAGGCGATCGCATAGAGATCATCACTAATCGCCGCCACCGACTGCTCCTCAAAGGGCTGATCCATCAAATTATCCAGAATATACTGGATCGATCGCCGCACGGGTCCCATATCATCGGTGCGAGCCAGGGCCTCCAACTCAACCAGGCATTCCACCACGTCCTCTGCATTTTTTTTGGCAATCCCAAAAAACAGGTCCAGCAGTTTGACGCGAACATCGGTGCGGATCCGCCCCATCATGCCAAAGTCGTAAAAAATTAACGCCCCATCAGGACTCACCGCCAGATTCCCCGGATGGGGGTCTGCATGGAAAAACCCATGATTGAGCAGTTGTCTTAAATACGCTTCTGCTCCCAGTTTCGCCAGAATTTTGCGATCGAGTCCGGCTGCTTCTAGGGCTTCATAATGGCTAATCTTAATCCCAGGAAGGTATTCGAGGGTCAGCACCCGAGGGGAAGAATAGCGCCAGTAAACCCGAGGCACGCGCACCCATTCTTTATCGCGAAAATTGCGGCGAAAGGTATCCGCATTGCGACCTTCATTAATATAATCAACCTCTTCGTAGAGGATCTTGTAGCACTCGTCATAGATTCCCAACCAATCCCGACCTCGACCCCAACGGGGGTGATTTTGGAAATAGTGGGCAATCGTTTTGGCGATCGCTAAATCAATTCCAAACAGGCGTTTGAGTCCAGGACGCTGGACCTTGACCACAATTTCTTCCCCAGAATGGAGTTGTGCCTTGTGGACTTGACCCAAACTGGCGGCTGCCAGGGGCACCGGGTCAAAACTGCGGAACAGGTCCTCAACTTTGCGACCAAAATCTTCCTCAATAATGGCTTGAGCCTGTTCATAGCTAAATGCGGGGACTCGATCTTGGAGTTTAGCCAACTCCTCCACATATTCACCAGGAAACAGGTCCGATCGCGTGGAAAATAACTGGCCCAACTTAATAAACGTTGGACCTAGTTCTAATAAGGTCTCGCGAATCCAACTGGCTTGTTTTCGCCGTCTGGCGATTTGTTTGGCTTCTGTGAACCCCCCTTTATAGGTCCAGGGTTTATTCAGGGACCACAGACTCGCCAAAAACTGTAAAACAAAATTCCAAATTTCGATCCGCCGCCGGTTGGGGGAGTAATTGGCACGACTCCAGCGGTATGCCTTGGGACGATAGGGTACGGTTCCCTCTTTCCCTCGAATGGCGAGAGGACCTCCCGATCGCCTCATTAATTTAGGACCTTCTGGAGTTTCAGGACTTGGGATGGGATCGTTTAAGAGTTCAGACACTCGGGTTTGCGACTGCTATATCTAATCGGTCGATAATTTAA